>CAYZSD010000021.1:0-23233 GCA_964481075.1 uncultured Rikenellaceae bacterium
AGCCGTAGTACGATGAAAGTTGCAAATTTCCTTTCAAAACATAAGCATATTGAGGGTGTTGACTATCTTGGACTTGAGGAGCATCCATTGCATGAACTTGCAAAGAAGTACATGTTCTTGGTTGATTCTGAGTACGATGAGCAGTATGGGGAGAAGGTAAACCGTTACGGTCACCTAATGTCCTTCCGTGTGAAGGGAACGCCCAAGAATACCCGCGATGTTTTCGATGCCTTCCAGCGAATCTGGCGTGCCACCGATTTGGGAAGGATTAAGTCGGTTGCCACTATTCCAGCCATATCAACCCATCAGCAGCAGGGCGAGGAGGGAAGGAAAATTGCTGGTATCCCAGCAAACCTTATCCGCTTATGCGTTGGCGTTGAGCACCCCGATGATATCATTGCTGACATCGCACAGGCTCTCGAAGTGCTTGATGGTAAGAAGTATAGTTTCACTTCACCTGAGTATTCTTCGGCTGGAGCATCATCTGCTAAACTGGGATAATTGATTATCATATTATGAGTCAAGAAATTAAATTCTATTCCACTAACCTCGAAGCGCCTCATGTAAACTTTCGTGATGCGCTTCTCAAGGGGCTTGCACCCGACAGGGGGCTTTACATGCCAGAGTATATTCCAACCCTTTCCAATGAACTGATAGAGAGCTTCCGTCAAATGCCCTACAACGAGATAGCATTTCATGTTATCAGTAGCTTTTTAGTTGGGCAACTACCTGAATCAGAGTTAAAAAGGTTATGCGAGGATGCCTACAATTACGATGTGCCTTTGGAAAAGGTTCGTGATAGGCACTACATCATGCGCCTCGATCAGGGGCCAACGGCATCGTTCAAGGATTTTGCTGCCAGGATGATGGGGCGATTAATGAACTATTACCTCGGACAGGACAATCGGAAGCTAATAATCCTAACAGCAACATCAGGAGATACGGGGAGCGCAATTGCCAATGCCTTCTATGGGCTCGATAATATTCAGGTTGTTGTACTTTACCCCGAAGCCGAGGTAACCAATCGTCAGCGGAAGCAGATGACCACGCTTGGGAAGAATGTTACCATCATCTCGTTAGATGGAAAGTTTGATGATTGTCAGGCACTTGTAAAACAAGCTTTCTCCGATCCTGAGCTGGCTTACCTGCCACTTTCATCGGCAAATTCAATCAACATTGGGAGGCTTGTACCGCAGATTGTTTACTATTTCTACGCTTACTCACGGTTGAGCAATCCAAATGGGAACGATAGGGCTATCTTCTCAATCCCTTCGGGAAACTTTGGTGACATGATGGGTTGTGTATTAGCTAAGCACATGGGTTTGAATATTAAGAGGTTGGTAATTTCAACCAACGAGAACGATGAGTTCCCCGTACTTCTAAAAACAGAGAAATACAACAAGATTGAACCATCAAAGAATTGTATCTCAAGCGCAATGAACGTTGGGCATCCCAGTAACCTTTCCCGATTGATTGCCCTTTACGGTGGGGTAATGGATGAGAAGGGGAATATTAGCCGCCAGCCCGACTATAATCGCTTGCGTAGCGATATCTTTTCCGTTTCCATTGATGACAAAAGGACGAAGCAAACCATAAAGGGGACTTGGGAAAAGTACAATGTGCTTCTTGAGCCACATGGGGCAGTTGGTTGGGCAGGACTACTCGATTATCTCCTTGAATTCCCGGAGGATAGCAACCCCGACCAGCTCTGTATCTCACTCGAAACGGCACATCCAGCAAAGTTTCCCGAGCAGATCAATGACTTGCTTGGTATCGATCCTGAGCTACCACCAAGCCTTAAAGGGCTTGATGATAAACCTGAAATGATTGAGAGAATTGATGGGAAATACGAAACCTTTAAGCGTTTTCTGAAAGATAAGTATTGATTTCAAACTAAGTAATGAAAATAATATCGGTTAGAGAAAATCCTTCATATTGCGGAAAGGCAATAGAATACTTTCAGAAAAGTTGGCCTACTGTTTTTCCAAAAATCTATGAGGATTGCATAAATCATTGTATTACTTCCGATAATGATTTGCCTCAGTGGTATTTACTGGAGAAAGATAATGAGGTAATTGGCTGCGCAGGTTTGATAACCAATGATTTTATCAGTAGGATGGATTTAATCCCTTGGTTATGTGCATTATATATTGATGAAAGGCAAAGGGGGAATGGATACAGCTCGTTACTGATTGAGAAAGCAAAAGCCGATAGTTTGAAGGCAGGTTATGATTATTTGTACCTTTCAACCGATCATATTGGGTATTACGAAAAGCTTGGGTTCACGTATATTGGTCAAGGATATCACCCCTGGGTCGATGAATCAAGAATTTATCAGATAGAATTAAAATAATTGTAACAAATCAGCATGGTTAATTCGCTAATATACAAATACATGCCACAGATTCACAGATTAAGAATATGCAATTTATTAAGAATTTCCTCCGATAAAACAACCTTTGGTTGTTTTTAAACCTGTGAATCTGTGGCAATTTTATTTTAAGTTTGAAACAGATTAGTTGCAAATAATTAAACATATAATATACAATGAAATACATAATCATCCTTGCCGATGGCGTGGCCGATAATCCCATTGAAAGGCTTGGCAATAAAACACCCTTGATGGCTGCTCACAAGCCGAATATCGATGCGCTTTGCGCAAAGAGCCGATGTGGTAAGTTGGTAACCGTTCCCAGCGATATGCCTCCCGGCAGCGAGATTGCCAACATGGCCGTTTTGGGCTACAACGTTAAAGAGGTTTACAACGGCAGGGGAGTGCTTGAGGCTGCAAGCATGGGCATTGAGCTGGCCGATGATGACCTTGCGCTTCGTTGCAACCTAATCTGCATTGAGGATGGAAAAATTAAAAACCATTCGGCAGGGCATATCTCATCGGAGGAGGCAAAGATTATAATCAACGATTTGCAGAAGAGGTTTGGTAACGAGGTAGTTAGTTTTTTTCCTGGGGTTAGCTATCGCCATCTTTTGACCATTAGGGGAGGAAGTAAGGAGGTTAACTGCACCCCTCCGCACGATGTTCCAGGGACACCCTTTGCTGAGGTTATGGTTAAACCAAATACCAAGGAAGGGGAAAAAACGGCAGAGCTTTTGAACAAACTGATAATCGAATCGCAGGAGTTTTTGGCAAACCATCCTGTAAATCTCAAAAGAATCTCTGAGGAGAAAGATCCTGCTAACTCTATTTGGATGTGGTCGCCCGGCAACAAGCCTAATATGAAGACATTTAAGGAGTTGTACGGTATCTCTGGGGCAATTATTTCTGCCGTTGATCTGCTCTACGGCATTGGCAAATACGCTGGCTTTAAAGCCATTCATGTTGAAGGATCAACAGGTTTGTATGATACAAACTACGAAGGGAAGGCAAAGGCGGCAGTTGATGCCCTTAAGGAAGTTGATTTGGTTTACCTTCACATCGAAGCCAGCGATGAGGCTGGACACGAGGGCAATGTGGAGTTGAAGGTGAAAACCATTGAGTATCTCGATCAACGTGTGGTAAAATACATCGTGGAAGAAACCGCCAAAATGGTTGAGGATGTTTCAATTGCCATTCTTCCTGATCATCCAACACCCTGCGAAACCCGCACCCACAACCACGATGCAGTTCCATTCATGATTTACAACCCCAATCTTTCACCTGATGAGGCAAAGGTTTACGATGAATTTTCGGTTAATAAGGGTTTTTATGGTACTATTGTTGGAGATGAGTTCATTAAGGCCTTATTGGGGAAGTAGGTGTTCTCTAAAAATCAACCATCAGTTTTGCGAAAAGATGCCTTTCGTATTGAGGCAACCGGCTTGCATAGTAGGTTCCATTAGCACTTCTTACACCTGGGTGAAAGTACTCAGCATCAAAAATATTGAAGATTGATACCTGAGCAGAGACTCCTTTCCAAACCTTATGTGTAATGGCGCCATTAAAAACAACGTATGGATTAATGAAGTTATATGGATTTGAGCTTATTGTGGTGGTTTGTCCTGTTTCTTTTCTCCCAACCCAGTTGCTGCGTAGGTTAAAAGTTGTTTTTTTCCAGTAGGTTGCGTTGACACCGACGTTGACTTGGTGCGAGGCTATATCGCCAATCCTCACATTATTTGTTTCCGTAGTATTGTAAGGATTTGTGAATGTGTAGTTTAAATAACCAGAGTAGTTTTCCCATCTGATTGCAATATTGGATTGAATACCCGATATTTTTAAAGAGCCAAAAGCTTGATGTTGGGTTGTGTGGACAATGCTACCATCATTATCAATAAAGGTTACATCGGCTGTTCCAACCACTCCGTCGTATAAAGCGTAGAACCCTGAAATATCAAGATACAATGAGCTTAACAGATGCCAACTTGCGCTTAAATCAAGGTTTCTAACCTTTTCGGGTGGTAAGGAAGGGTTATTGAGCAATCGTCCAGGTGTGGTTCCATATTTAGTCCAGAAATCAGCATCCTTAAATGCTTCGGAGTATATAAATTTGAAAATCAAACTTTTATGTGTGTAAATTGTGGCAAATTTTGGGTTAAAAACTGCACCATATCCACCTGTTTTTCTTATCCTATTATGGTCGAACCTTCCTCCAAGAACAAAGATTAGTTTTTCATTATGCTGATAATTTGCCTGAGTAAATAGGCCAAGATCATTGCTATAAAAGTGATTACCTCCAGGTATTTGATTTGCAAAAGCAGTTTCTTCGGGAAACTTCAGTTCACTAAACAGGTAATCGCCTTGAATGCGATTATTTCGATATTCGGTTCCATAAATAACATTCAACCTATTCGATATTTCATGTTCAACTCTCAGCTCGGTTCTTAGCTGTGAGGAGTAAGTGTGATAGTATCCTTTCCACCAGAAAGGAGTCTTTTGTTCACTCTCAGGGAGTATGTTTCCGTCATCATCAACAAGCCCCGAAATATTGAACTCACCGTTTAGATATCCATAGAAATACATCTCATTACTTTCGCCATCAATTGTATGCCATCGGAATGAGCTAAGGCTTGTAACAGAAATTTTATCGGATATTGATTCTTGATATTTTGCATAGAAGAAGCTGTTCTTAGGAGTCCAAAAGCAGCCGTGGGCTGGGCCGAGCTCAAACTCATCCCGATACCAAGCCCCGTAACCGTCTCGCCTCTTAAATGATTCAAAACCAAGGGTTAAATTGCTGAAACCTAGTTTCCCATAAAGATAGTGGTTGTATGTGCTGTTGGAATATTTTGGCACCTTGCCCTCTAACGATTGGGAGTGAAAATATCCTTGTTCGTCAAGATTTCTGGCTAAAGTTGCAATCTCATTGTTATCGGTGCCAAGGATTTGCTTATAGTAATCAACGGTATAGGGTGCAAAGCTATAGTCCCAATCCTCGTATTTTGAAAGATCCATTTCTTCAGATTGGTAAATTCGGCCAGTTAGCGAAAGACTTACCTTGCTTTTCTTTGCAGCTAGATGTAAATCGGTGAAAAATGTGTTCCAACTTCCATACCCTATATGTGATGAAACTCCAATATGTTTTTCAGGTTCAATTATACTAACATCTTTAGTAACAATATTTACTGCCCCTACAAAAGCATTGGGACCATAAATTGTAGTAGCTGGACCGTAAACAACTTCCACTCTTTCAATATTATTCAGAGGGAATTGCCGTCCTATCCATGTACTACCACTCCATAGGTCATTCTCTTCAACTCCATCGATTAGGAAAAGGGTTCGATCGGTATTGTTTGAACGATAGCCCCTCTGATAGATTTGTGAGTATTCAGTTCCATATCCTCTTGATATATCGAAGCCGGGCAAGTCATGGAAAAGTTGCTCGATATCTGAATACCCTCTTATCCTTATGTCTTCTGCAGTTAAAACAATAACTGTTTGTGGTGTTTCGTTAAGTTTTTCTACTTTTTTTGATACCGATACTACCTCTACTCGCATGAGATCTTCCAATGATAGGCTGAAAGGATCAAACCTTATATTTAAGGTAATGTTGACTTCAAGCCTTTCACCTGGTCTTCGTCGTAAAATAGGATTTAATGTAACTTTTTGATCTTCATAACCTTCAACTGAAAAAGTCAATATTTCATTGGGCTCAACCCTTATTGAATACAACCCATTGGAATTTGTATATACTTTTATGTTTTTTTTAACTGCTGAAACCTGCACATTATGAATCGGTTCTTTAGCTAAATTTGAAACAATTCCAAATACTTCAACTTCCTGTGAGAAAATAGATGTTGACAGAAACATTAAAATGACCAATAAAGAACATAGTTTTGTTTTCATGGACATAAGATTCTAAAGACGAGGCAAATGATGCTAATCCTCTTGGTGCAATATCAAAAATATTTCAACACAAATCAATTTTTTTTAATACTATTGCATATAATTATTCAAAAAAAATGGACATGAAAACACTTGCAGTTCGAATTTTGTTAGTATTTAGCCTTGTCGTTAAAATAAGTTCATTGGCTGTTGCATGGTCGGAGCATCCTCTCCTTACTTACCCCGTTCTCTCTTCGATAGGAAGCCTTAAGAGTTCAAGCCACATTTCGGTGATCTCGCTGACTACTTTTCTGATAGAAAATGAGGAAGCATTGGAGAAGCTGTTGAATAAGAATGAGGAATGGTTAAGAGCAAACTTACCTTACTATGCTCCCCTTCCCGATGATTTGGTATTCAAAGCAACGGGTAATAAAGACGATATTGTTCAACGTTTTCTGTATGCTATTAGGTTGAATCCTAATGTAAAGCTGATGCTTTACCTCCATCTTTTACCCAATGAGGAGGTTGGTGCTGGTGTCCTTCTTGAACCTAAGCAATTAACAACCCTTAACGATGTATCGTCAATGTTATTATCCAATTATGTTGGGTTGCAGGAAGGCGATTCTGTTTCTCCTTTAAGGGTTCTTTGTACAGCCAACGACGAACCTGACTACGGCTTCGACCTTGGACTATTTGAGGATAATGCTACTACTTGGGGAGCGAAGTATGGCTTTGGAATTCAACCATTTGGAGACCCTAATTTGGAGTATGGAAGTCAAGCGCCCTTTCACATGGGTTTCTACCACGAACCAAAAATTGTTTTCTTTTTTGGTCCATTCCTTAAAAAGACCATGCCAGAATATAGGATACATCTTTTCAAAGCTCTTTCTGAATTTGCGTTTGAAAGCGGAAACCCATATTGGGGTTACCGTTTCATGGGGTGGGGGATGCACTACCTTGGCGACCTTTCCATGCCATATCATGCGGCTCCGCTTCCTGGGGTTAGTGCCCTTCGCATGATTTGGATTAACCTTAAGGCAATGCTCGGTTTTCCAAAAAGCAAGGACAATGCAGTGCAGATTGTCTCAAATCGCCATTCTGTTTTGGAACAATTCCAGTGGCAGCAGCTCCGAAATGCCTATGCAGCAGGAAACATGGATCATCCAATGATAAAGGCTCTAAAGAATCCAATCGATTATATTGAATACTCAAGCGATTTCCCTCGTAATGTAGTGGCAAAAGAGTCGGTGAAGAGAGCCAAAAAAGTGGATAAAAGCCTAAAGCGTTGGATGCCTGCTCGACTAGTTTCCGACCCAAAGTTCGAAACACCAGGTTCACCTGAACTCGAAAGGTTGATTGAACTTGCAAAACAGGAGAAGGGAGAGCAAGCCGTTGATAATATGACTGATATGCTTGCTAGTATTTTACAATCCTACAGCATGCACATACAAAGTTACTACTACTCGATTAAGCCTAAAAGCTAGCTTTACCTAATGTTCTCTGCTGCAAATGGGGGTTCGTAATTGGGATTAAAGGAGATGTTACTTATTATTTCCCCAGTTTCAGTATTGATGTAACCTTTTATGTATTGATTGGGTAGGAGAAATATCTCTTCGTTTTTGTCGTCCATGTTCTGAATTCGCTGACTAATTACTTGCTCAACGTTTAAAATTTTTCTGGAATTGGCTATGGCTTTGATATATTTTGAATGAATCTCTTTGGAAATGCCAATAATTACAACAAATTTTCCAAAGTACCTATGAAGGTAGTGCTTGTAGATAAGGTCAAGCTTATCGTTAACAATTGGTTCGGCTGTTTTATAGAATGTGTCAACGAAACGGAACCCTTCTTGAACTATCCTTTTAGCAACCTCTTCTTCCTTGGTATAGTGAATAAAGATATTCTGCGATGCTAGATCACTAATTAGGAAGTTGTAAACCTCTTCCTCGAAAAGTTTGTTTTGGTAAGTGTAACCTCCAATCCCTACCTTGTTGAGTTTCCTGATTAATTCTTCCAGACTCTCCTTGTCGAAGTCAATATCGGCCTTACTGTAGTTCTTTTTGATAAGAAGTTCAATAAGAGTGTTCTTTCTATGTAGTTGATAGTGAAGAAATCCTATGTAAACAAATAGAATTATTATGATTATAAATTCGCTGGTCATGGTAGATTTTTTTTTAGTGCAATTTACAATAAAAACATCAACTTCAGTATTTAGTTCAAAAAAATTACACTTCTAGTCCTTTCCACATATTGAAGCATACTGGCAAACCTTACATTTATCATTATCAGAAGTTTGAGTGAAATCAATGGTTGGGTTAAAGATTTCAGTCAGGAGTTTTTCAACCCCTTGCTCGAAGTCGCTTAAATAGGGGTAAAAATCTTCAATAGGCTCGTTAATTCTTGGTTTAGTTTTGATTTTAACGCTGAACTCTTCTTCGGTCTGCATTTTCCTTACAAACCAAATAAAAGGCTTTATTGGCATTCCTTTGTATAGGTTAGTAATTGCAAGGCAATAGCAGAAAATTTGAAGAACTTCTTTCATTTCGTTAATATTTCCTGAATCGAAAATCTCATCAATCGATGAAATCACTCCTTTTGTGGAAGAATACTTTCCTGTTTTATAGTCAATTACATGAATTTTGTTGTTTTTTTCTTCAAGCCTATCGATATAACCTCCTAAATGAATAGTATGTTCAACGCCCTGTATATCAATTTTGAAAGAATGGTAAACCTCATTTTCATGTCCAATAAAACGAAATGGGGCTCTTTCCTTTTCGCACCGTAACATTTTTTTCAGGGTGTAATGCATTGCTTTTTTTGCAAGAATATTTCTACCAGTAAGTTCATGCTTCTCATCTGAGTTAAAACTACTAAAGAACACCTCGTTGAATGCCAGGTTAAGGGCTTTTTGAATTATCTCTTCATTCTTCAGAATAGAGTCGATGGTGCTACTTGTGATAACAGTGTTTGTGTGCTGTTCGTATAGCATCTCCATTGTTTGATGGATAACTTTTCCGAACTCAAGAGCTCCTGCTTCTTCTAGAACCTCATCAGCTTCCGAGATTTTTGCACCATATCTAAAGTAGAACTGTAAAGGGCAGTTGAGGTAGGTGGTTAATCCGCTTGGCGAGAGTGTTATCCCATTCCCTCGTTTGTTAAGGTTTTTCATTAAGCTTTCAATAACTTCATTACTTTTTGTAATGGTAATGGGAGGTGTTGGTGAAATCGAAAGATGGAATCCAACAGGAATTGTTTCAATTTCTCCATAAATTTCTTCGAGCTGAAGCTGAAGGGCAAAGCGGCTTCTCTCTCCACTCGAAAGTCCTTCGGTGCGATTACTGTAAACAAGAAAAACTTTTTTTGCGCGGTTTAGTAAACGGTAGAAGTAATATGCATAAACCGAGTCCTGATGCTTATATGTAGGCAGATTGAATCCAATTCGAAGTGATGGAGTGATGAAGGATGTTGTTTGGTTTTTTCCTGGGATTATATCTTCGTTGAATGAGAGAATGATTAAATTATCGAAATCAAGACATCGAGTTTCCAGAAGTCCTATAACTTGAATACCTGCTAGTGGTTCACCGCTAAAAGAAACCCGTTCCTGGATAAATGCCTTTCGAATAAGCTGAAGGAAAAGCTTATGAGAAATGTTTTTTTCAAGTATTGATAGTGTATCCTTTAAACGTGTCAAGCACTTGTGGAGTGAGTATAGAAATTCAAGGTCAATTCTTTGTACATCAGTACCTTCTTGTTCAATTCTACTTGCAATTTCCTGCGAGATATGCTCACATACTGAAAGGAGGTAGCTTACAATTTCATTCCCTTCGGGGATGTATCGAAAGATTTTTTTCAGCAGGGTTGATTTTTCTAGTTCCGATTGATGTGGGAAAATTCGATTGGTTCGACGAATATCAGCGCTAAGCTTCGAAGAGTCTTCAGGGTTGCAAAGTTTTATGTATGGATGGTTGAGTAGCCCGAAAACATTGCGATGGTAAAACTTAACCTCACCTTTAGCATCATGTTGAATATTCATTTGAAGTTTTACCAGATGCTCAACCAAGCTATAGGCAGGTGTTTCCTTTAGCGGATAACCCAATGTAATATTAAGTAGATCAAGGTTGTTGGGTAGTCCTTGCAGGGTTGGAATTAGCAAATTTTCGCGTGGAAGCACAATCGCTGTATTAATTCCAATTTCAGAATTATCATCGCCAAATTCTGCCAACATTCTTGGAATCAGCTTCGATTGAGCAACTGTAGAAGGTGCTGAAACGAGTTTTATGGTCTTTTTACGGGAATCCTCTGATATAAAAAATTCCTTTGGTAAAGCATTTGGGAAGAGGGTAAGGTTTTCTCTAATAAAAGCCCCCGCCTCATGATCTGGGTCTTCAACAAAAACAGGATCATAATCCCAGTAAAAAAATGCCTCACCAGACGATTTGAACTTTTTTAGTACAGTTTTTTCGCTTTCATTCAAGGCATTGAAACCTATGAAAGCAATTGGTGTAGGGGAGGTAGTTGTTGTATTTGGGTTTGAAACCAATTCGGCAGCTTTCCTGTATATCATCCCCTCGTACGCTAAATTCTCATTCGAAAGACTGTCTCGAAACTGTGAATATATTTCAAATAGATATTCCCACACTGACAAGTATTTATCTCGAAGTGCTGAAATGTTGTTCCCTGTCATTACCCCAAGGTAATCCTCAAGGGCTTTACTCTGTTCTGGCGATAGTTCCCCAAACTTTTCATCAATCTCCTTAATATCCTTAATGTTTCGGAAAAGCTGTTTAGCATCAACAAGGTACTTATCAATTTGATCGAAATCGGTAAGTAGAACTTCGCCCCAGAAGTAAAAGTTGTCAAACGATTCATTATGCCCAGTGATGCTACAATACAGGCTATGAAGCCTGGCAACAAGACGGAATTGCTCTTCAAGTTGAAAGCCCGAAAGGTCTTTCATCAAATCGCTAATTGTGGTGATTCTAGGCGACCAAATGGGCCTGCTAATCAGTGATGAAAGGTGGTTTTGGAAGAAAAGTCCTGGGCGATGACTTGGAAAAACAAGGGTTAAGTCTGAAATTCTGTTCTCATATCTTTTCGTAAGATCTTTTGCTACAAGACTTAAAAACTGTTCTCTAGCCATCTATGGATGTATTCATTATGAAATTGTTCGTAAATAATTTATTATTATACGAATGGGAAAATTGTTTCTAACCACCAATCTTCAGTAATGAAAAACTTACCCCAGCTTTCCCAATCCTTAAGAATTCTCTCTTCCTTCATTTCGTCTAGGGTCATTCCATTCTTTTTATGAAGCCTAATGATTTCAATAGTTTCAATTAGGGTTTTGTGATATTTAATGTATTCGTTCATTGAGAAAACCTGACCATGACCTCCAACAATTTTTACATCATCAGGAAAATTATTGGTAATCCATTGAATATTTTCGAGATACTTGAATGGATTCCCTCCATTTCCCACATCAACATAAGGGAAATAGTTTGCAAAGAGCAGATCGCCAACCGCTAAAACATTGGATTCCGGGAAGTAGATTATGATATCGCTATTTGTGTGGCCTCCGGGTAAATGAATGATCCTAAGGGCCTGATTGTTAAAGGTTAGTTCCATTGAATCGTTGACAATGATATTTGGTTGCGCAAATTCGGGATAAGCAGCAATTACCCTTTCTCCAAAGCGTTGCTCTTTTCCAATGTACTCCTTTACATTTTGATGAGCAATTATGTCAACATCCTTTCCTAAAACCAGATTTCCACCCGTATGGTCGCCATGAAGGTGAGTGTTAATAATGAATTTTATTGGCATCGCCGATAGCTGCCTAATCTCTTCAAGAAGGTCGTTTGCTGTCCGCTCGTATGCTGCATCTATCAGGAGCACTCCATCGTCACCAACATAGGCAACAACAGCAACGGCATTGTTCACAAACAGCCTGAAAACACCATTCGATAGCTCAGTGGTTGTGATGGGTGTTTTTTGAACTTCTTGTTGTGAGAAAACATACAACGGAAGTACAAATAAAGTAAAAAGAATAATTTTCTTCATATATGTTTGATTTTAAGTTTTTTAACAAGAATAATTTCTTTGCATATACTTTATCATTCGCTAACAAATATAAACTATTTTTGTTAGGTTAACCAACTTCGTTTGTCTTGAAATGGATAATGAAATGAACAGAATTTATTACATACCTTTCATTTTGCTCTTTTTCCTATCATTATTAAGTTGCCACAGGGATCTTCCGTGCAAAGAAGAAGATAATTTTTTTTTGAAGGGAGCTGATGTTTCTTTTTTGCCCGATTTACGAAGTAGTGGATTTGAGTTACGTAATGAGAATAATCAGGTTGAGGATATTCTGCTTACACTTAAAAGAGCTGGAGTAAACACCATTAGGCTCAGACTATGGAAGAATCCAGATGAAAATAACTCAGATTTTGAGACGATCAAAGAGCTAGCATCCGAAATCAAGTTATTAGGATTCAAACTTATGCTTACAGTCCACTATTCCGATACTTGGGCCGATCCTGGCCATCAAGCCAAACCCAGTGATTGGGAAGGGATTTCGTTTGAACAGATGAAGGATAGCCTTTATCACTATACAAAATCTATTGTGGAGGAGATAAAACCCCACTATATCCAAATTGGGAATGAGATAAATAACGGCCTTCTCTGGCCCGATGGGCATATCTCAAATTCACATCAAATGATAGAGTTACTTGATGTCGCAATTTCTGCCTCAAGGAAAACAAATCGGCATACCAAAGTTATACTGCATTTTGCAGGTCATTATGGTGCCGAGCATTTTTTCTCAAATTTATTCTCTCTGGACTATGACCTTATTGGGCTAAGCTACTATCCCTTTTGGCACGGTAAGGATTTGGACTCGCTTAAACAGAGTATGATAAGTGTCTCTAGCACAACGAATAAACCAGTCCTGATTGTTGAAACATCATACCCCTTTACCTTCGATTGGAACGATTGGACCCACAACGTTATTGGCGATAGTAGCCAAATTCTTCCCCAATTTACTGCCACTCCTCAAGGACAATATGATTTTCTATACGAAATAAAACAAATTGTGAAAGATGTCCCTACTGGGGCAGGCTTTTGCTACTGGGGTGCAGAATGGGTAAGCTTCAAAGGGAACACCTCCACCGAGGGTTCTCCCTGGGAGAATCAAGCTTTCTGGGATTTCTCGAATAAAGTTCTTCCTGTGATTGGTTGTTTTGGCGAGTAGTTTTTTGGGTACAAAATGAGGAATACAAGAAAATACAAAACACAAACAATTGACAACCAATGGTTTGTGATTAAAGTTAGTCGGGGTGGTGAGATTCGAACTCACGACCTCTACGTCCCGAACGTAGCACGCTAACCGGACTGCGCTACACCCCGATTCTTACATTTTTCGTAAATCCTCGAATTAACAACAAAATCTCCAATTTTGGTACTTTCGAGACCGGACTGCGCCTGCATGCTGTAGGCAGGCCACACCCCGAAAACTATTTTTTCTGCAAAATCAGCAGCAAAATTACCAAAAACTATTTCGTACGATGTTTCAATTGAGTTTTTTTTCTCTAATTTTCGGAAAAATGAAAATCAAATGACCGAGGATATCATCCATTTTAGCTGGAGGTATCGTCCTTCCTCCTTCCAGGGTTTGCCTTGCGACGGCAATGAGTTGATAGAAGTTATATCACCCGGTGAACCAAATTACGATTCGGGCCCCGATTTTTTTAACGCCAAGGTAAGAATTGGCAATACGGTATGGGCTGGAAATGTTGAGATTCATGTAAAGTCTTCCGATTGGTTCAGGCATGGTCACCATAACGATAGTGCCTACGATTCAATTATTCTGCATGTTGTTGCTGAAAACGATAGGAAAGCGGTAAACTCAAAAGGTAAAGAAGTTCCAACGCTTGAAATCCCTTACCCTCACGAGTTGGAATGGGAGTTGCAAAGGCTGGTGGCTTCTGAAGCATGGATTCCGTGCGCAAACCACTTGAAGAAGGTTAAGCCCATCGATATTAGGATGTGGCTTGCCTCGCTGGCAGTAGAAAGGTTGGAACAGAAGTCCGAGACGGTGAAAAACCTTGTTAATGAGTTCAATGGAAGTTGGGAGGAGGCCTTCTACGTTTCAATGGCTCGCAGCTTTGGCCTAAAGGTCAATGCTCTGCCCTTTGAAATGATGGCAAAAGCAACCCCTGTTAAAGTGCTGGCAAAGGTAAAGAATAGTTTACTTAGCATCGAAGCATTACTTTTTGGTCAGGCGGGTTTGCTCAACAGCACGAATCCGAACGTCGACGAGTATTACCTTCAGCTAAAAAAGGAGTACCTTTACCAGCAAAAGAAGTTTCAGCTCAATTCTATCCCTGGCCATCTTTGGAAGTTCATGCGTTTACGTCCTGTGGCCTTTCCTACCATTAGGATTGCACAGTTTGCTCAGCTCATTCACCAGTCAACTAGTCTTTTCTCTCGATGTATTGAAGCAAAAACATTCGATGAGATAAGTTCACTTCTCAAGGTCGAGTGCTCTACCTACTGGAAAAACCATTACACGTTTGGTAAGGAGTCATCCATGTGCTCCAAGGCATTAGGTGAGGAAACAGTAAGGATAATAGTTTTAAATACAATTGTTCCCTTTCTTTTTTCCTATGGATCAATGAGAGGTATTGAAGAGTTGAAGGATAGAGCGTTAAGTTATCTTGAGTCAATGAAACCCGAAGCAAACAGCATTGTAAGGGGATTTGCTTTATCTGGCGTAAAAGCTGAGAATACATTCTTTTCACAGTCCTTGGTGCAGCTTAAAACCCAGTATTGCGATAAGCGAAAGTGCCTTTTCTGCATGGTAGGAGCAAATCTGCTTCTGAAAAAACTCTAAACAATTTGGAATTGGGTTTATATTTGCATCTTGTGAGGAATAAAATATACTTTCTATGCTGAAGCGAATTGTATTCATTCTCTTCCTCTTGCTTGCCTTTAAGTTATATGGTCAACACTATAATGTGATACGTTATGGTGTTAGGGAAGGTTTACTTCATTCATTTGTAAGCGATTTAACCCAGGATTCCAGGGGAAATATATGGATTGCGACTGGTGCCGGATTATGTCAATTTAATGGCGTTCAGTTTAACCATTTCACCACAAAGGATGGGTTAAATAGTCCCCGTTTAACGTGTATTGCTACCGATAAAATCGGAAATATTTGGATAGGTTCTGCAAGGGGAATTAACCTTTTCAACGGAGAAAGAGTTTTTTCATTGGTTGATCCTACTTTAGGTGAAACAATCCTTGCGATTAAGGCAATTGAGGGTTCAAGGGTTTGGGTTGCAACCGATTTAGGTCTAAGCTTAGTAAGTTTTGAGAATGATACTTTTGACTTCGAAAGGATAAGCTACGATTTCAACGCACCCGAATTGGCTATGATATTCCAGGATCGTAGCCTTACATCATTTCTTCTTCCAACAAAATCGGGTGAACTGTTCTATGGTTCAAACGGTTTCCTCTTTCGTATTGGTAATAAGACTATTGAAAGAATACCAATCGAAAATGGGGTAAGAATTAATTCTGGTACTGAGCTTCCCAATGGAACGCTACTTTTTGCTTCCAATAAAGGAATCGTAAGGCTTGATGGCGAAAAACTTTCAACTTTTGTTAACAAGCATACAAACAATCTTTATCTAACACAAATTCAGTACCATGCTGAAAAAATTTGGATGTTAGGCAGGTTAGATTCCTCTGTCGATGAGGAGATGTACCTATTTGCAATCGACTTAAACGATTCAACCTTCTTTAGGAAGATTGGTAAGAAGAATGGCCTTATTGAGAGCCCCACATCCTTATTTATCGACCATGAAAACAACATTTGGACCGGCTCCAACGGGGGGCTTAGCATTCTCAGAGGCGAGACTTTTATTACTTATACAAAAGACGATGGTCTAGTAGGTAACAAGATTTGGGCAATCCATCAAAGCTCCGACAACCGTTTGTGGATTGGAACAATTGGTGAGGGGCTTTCGGTAATTTCAGATGGCAAAGTTCGAAACTACAACATTACCAATGGCCTTCCAGACCTTTATGTAGGAAAAGTATATGAGGACTCAAAGGGAAGCACCTACCTTGGAACAGGAAATGCTGGTATTTGTCGGGTTAGCCTTGACCAAAACATTGATAGAATTAACGTTACACGATTTCAAAAACCTTTTAATGCTGAAAGAGTTCGAGTTGACGATATAATTAGAGACAGCCTGAATGTCCTTTGGGTTGCTTCACAACAGGGCCTTTTCTACTCAAATAACGATTTCAACTTGGTTCATTTCCCTCTTTTTGAGGGTGATACAGGACAAGTCTTTGTTCAGAAAATCTTAATTGATAGCATAAGACGTTGCATGTGGATTGCAACACGTAATAATGGGCTTTTTTCCATATCCGAAAGGGTATCCACAAGATTCAATGGTGTTGATTCCGATGAGGAGATTACTACAATTTCTCAGGATTCAAATGGAGATATTTGGGTGGGTACTCGTACAAAAGGAGTATTTCGTATTGTTGAAAGTATTGTTGAAAGTTATACCGTTCATAATGGTTTGGCCTCAAATTTAATATACATTCTTTTTCCTGATACTTACGGAAATCTATGGGTTGGAACTAACTTAGGATTAGATAAGTTGAACCTTAATAACATAGGGGAGGGGAGGGTTGAGTTCCGCCATTATAGTACAGACGATGGTCTGCTTGATCTAGAAACAAACCTAAGCGGGGCATTCGAAGATAACAATGGCTTTGTTTGGTTTGCAACCAATGGCGGATTGGTTCGATACGATTATAAATACGATGTAAGCAATCGAATTCCTCCCAAAGTTAATATACTAGCACTTAAGCTTCATTCACAGAAAATCGATTGGAAACAGTTCTCTGATAAGGTTGACAAATGGAATGGTTTGCCCGAAAAGCTCACATTGAAAAACTATCAAAACCATTTAACATTTGAGTTTGTTGCGATTAGCTTTAAGAATCCTAAGGCAATACAATACTCATGGTTACTCGAGGGATTTGATCAGACTTGGGTTAATGGAGGGGCCAACAGACAGGCAATCTATTCAAACCTTCCTCCAGGGCAATATTTATTCAAGCTAAAGGCTGCAAACAACGATGGCGTATGGTCGGATGAACTTCAAGCATTAGAATTCATTATTTTACCCCCTATATGGGAAACCTGGTGGTTTAGGTTAATGCTACTTATATTGTTTTTCCTCCTTTTGTATCTTTACCTTATTTGGAGAACCAAAACATTTAAGATTCGTCAAAAAGAATTGCAATCAATTGTTGATCTTCGCACAAGTGAACTTACAGAGCAGCTAAAACTTATTGATAAGAAGAACCATCAGATTCTGGATAGCATCAGCTACGCTGAAGTCCTTCAGAATGCTATACTGCCCTCCATATCAAACATATATAATGTTTTTACAGATGCTCTTGTTCTTTACAAACCAAAGGATGTAGTTAGCGGCGATTTCTATTGGTTCAAGAACGATGGCAGTAAATCGATAATTGCTGTAGCCGATTGTACAGGTCATGGCGTTCCTGGAGCAATTGTAAGCGTTGTTTGCAGCAATGCACTTAATCAAGCTGTAAGTAGTAGTGATATATACGATCCTGCTCAGATACTTGAACTTACAAGAAAATTTGTGATTGATACTTTTTCTCGTGGCTACCAAGAGGTAAGGGATGGTATGGACATTGCTCTGGTAGTTTTTGACCATCACACGAATCAGCTAACTTTTGCTGGGGCAAATTCTGGGTTATTCGCCATTGTCGGTAATGATTCGGTAAAATTAAAACCCAATATCCAACACATAGGGCAAAACCTAAAAACCATTCCTTTTACGAATCAAAACCTTAAGCTTCAGGCAGGAGATCTTTTCTTTATGTACACCGATGGTTTCACTGATCAGCTTGGGGGTAGTTCAAGGCAAAAATTTAGTTCAAAAAGACTTGATGATATCTTATTTAATAACGCTCATCTCAATTTTATAGAATTAAATACTATACTCGAGGAAACTATTCAAGAATGGAAAGAAGAAAACGAACAAACCGATGATATCCTTGTGCTAGGTATTCGTGTGTAAGTTGGTTTAAAAATCTTTTGTTTGTATTGCATTGATTATTAGAGTAATAATGAACCGAATAAAAATCTTTTAGAAAAAAGTACATTAAAAAGTATAGGTAATTTGCCTAATGTTAAATAAGATATTACCTTTGCACCCTATTAACTGCAAATAGAAAACCCACTAATTTACTGATTAGCTATGAATTATTTGACAGCAGAGAAGAAGCAGGAGATTTTTCAAAACTACGGGAAGTCTAATACCGATACTGGTTCCCCTGAAGGGCAGATCGCGTTATTTTCCTACCGTATCAACCACCTCACCGAGCATTTGAAGAGGCATCGTAAGGACTACGGAACTCAACGCTCGTTGCTTAAGTTGGTGGGTAAGCGGAGGAGATTACTGGATTACCTGAAAGACCGTGACATTGAAAGATACCGTGCTGTTATCAAGGCACTGAATTTGAGGAAATAGCAAAAAGGGGCAATTTACAAGATTGCCCTTTTTTGAAATTATTTGTTTACTGGAGAGGGATCAGAGGGCGCGAAACATTACCTCTGATTTTCTGTTTAAATGTAAAGTTGTTTATTTTTCAATTATACCTAAGAATAATATGTTTAATGTTGTTAAAAAATCAATCGACTTGGGCGATGGCCGCATAGTTACCATTGAAACGGGTAAACTTGCTAGGCAAGCCGATGGTGCGGTTGTTGTACGTATGGGTAAAACCATGTTGCTTGCCACGGTGGTGAGCGCAAAAGATGCAAAAGAAGATGTCGATTTTATGCCCCTTAGCGTTGAGTACAAGGAGAAATTCGCTGCAAGCGGGCGTTTCCCCGGAGGATTCCTTAAGCGTGAAGCAAGACCCTCTGACTACGAGATCCTTATCTCAAGGCTTGTTGATAGGGCTCTAAGACCCCTTTTCCCCGACGATTATCATGCAGAAACTTTCGTTACCATTAATCTTATCTCGGCCGACAAGGACACTCCACCCGATGCTCTTGCAGGTCTAGCTGCTTCAGCAGCAATTGCTGTTTCCGATATTCCTTTCAATGGCCCTATTTCCGAGGTGAGGGTTGCCCGTATCAATGGTCAGCTTACTGTTAACCCAACCTTTGGGGCATTGGAAAAAGCCGATCTCGACATCATGGTTGGTGCAACCTACGATAATATCCTTATGGTTGAAGGTGAGATGAGTGAGGTTTCTGAAGAGGTAATGCTCGAAGCTATTAAATTCGCTCATGAAGCCATTAAAGTCCAATGTGTTGCACAAATAGAGTTTGCTAAAGAGCTAGGTATCACTAAGCGTGAGTATTGCCATGAAAACAATGACGAGGATCTAAGAAAGCTCGTTAAGGAGTTCTGCTACGACAAGGTTTACCAGGTAGCCAAATCAATGCTCCCAAAACAGCAGAGAAGCGAAGGGTTCCATGCCGTAAAAGAGGAGTTCATAAGCACCCTTACAGAGGAAGAAAAGACATCAAAAGCCAATCTTATTGCTCGTTACTACCACGATGTTGAGAAAGAAGCCATGCGCCGAATGATTCTTGACGAAGGTGTTAGGCTCGATGGACGAAAAACGAACCAGATTCGAGCCATTGAGTGTGAGGTCGATTTCCTTCCATCGGCACATGGGTCTGCCCTTTTCACCAGAGGCGAAACGCAATCACTAACTACTGTGACCTTAGGAACAAAGCTCGATCAAAAGATCATCGACGAGGTATTGCTTCAAGGAACAGAAAAGTTCACTCTACACTACAACTTTCCTCCCTTCTCAACAGGAGAAGCAAGACCCTACCGTGGTGTTGGACGGAGAGAGATTGGTCACGGAAATCTTGCCCATCGGGCTCTAAAAAGCATGGTGCCAACTGGCGAGGAAAACCCATACGCCGTCAGAGTTGTTAGCGATATCCTTGAATCAAACGGCTCATCTTCAATGGCAACTGTTTGTGCCGGAACCCTTGCATTAATGGATGCTGGCATTAAGCTTCGCAAACCAGTTTCTGGTATTGCAATGGGACTAATTTCTGATTCTAAAGAGTCAAAGTTTGCCATACTTTCCGATATCCTTGGCGATGAAGATCATCTCGGCGACATGGACTTTAAAGTAACTGGTACAAAGGATGGAATTACTGCTACCCAGATGGATATTAAGGTTGATGGCTTACCCTATGAAGTTCTTTCAAAAGCCCTTATGCAAGCAAAAGAAGGTAGGTTGCACATCCTTAATATAATGACACAAACCCTTGCAGAACCACGACCCGATCTTAAACCTCATGCACCTCGAATTGAACAGTTTACAATTCTACGAGAAATGATTGGGGCCGTCATCGGACCAGGTGGTAAGATTATTCAGGAAATACAAAGAGAAACTGGCTCAACAATTAATATCGAAGAAGTCAATAACCATGGCATTGTTACAGTTTTTGCTGATAACATTGAATCAAGAAATGCAGCAGTTAAATGGATAAAGGGAATAACTGCCTCACCCGAAGTGGGCGAAATATATACAGGGAAAGTTAAGTCAATTATGCCATTCGGAGCATTCGTAGAAATTATTCCAGGCAAAGATGGGCTCCTCCATATTTCTGAAATCGATTGGAAGCGTATTGCAAAGGTTGAGGATGTCCTAAAAGAAGGCGATATTATTGACGTTAAGCTTATTGAGGTAGATAAAAAAACGGGTAAACTTAAACTTTCAAGAAAAGTGCTTTTACCTAAACCTACTCAGCCATAGTTTAAATTTTTTTAAATCAATATTTTAGCAGCAACCATTAGCATTTTAAGGTTGCTGCTTTGATTTTATTCAGAAAAGAACAAATCTTTGTATTTATTAAAACTATTTTGAACTAGTAATAAATAGATTACCTATTGTTTATTTCACCCAAATATGGATAGTAGATTGTTGGAAAACCGATTATTAACCAATGCACTTCATACGTCAAATGTTTTTTCTTTAAAAAACAATATATTTACAATGATTTTTTCTCTTATTTCTTTATTTTTGCTGAAATCAATTTTGAACTTTTGTAATCGACATATCTATGAAAAATCTAACTTTTTTAACTCTTGCCGTTGTGTTACTTCTGGTTCAATCGTGCGATAGAAGTAGGGTTAATTACCCCGAAACTCCTAAGGTTGACGTTGTTGACACCTACTTTGGTGTATCTGTCCCCGACCCATACCGATGGTTTGAGGACGATAAATCGGATGAGGTTGCCCAGTGGGTTAAAGCACAAAATGAAGTAACATACGAATATCTTAATAGAATCCCTTTTAGGAACAGTATCAAAGAACGACTTCAAAATCTATGGAACTATAATTCCATTAGTACACCTTTTACCAAAGCTGGAAAGATTTTCTTCTTTAAAAGGGAAGGACTTCAAAACCAAGCTATTCTGTATGTTCAGAATTCTTTCATGGACGAACCCCGCGTGCTCATCGATCCTAATTCATTCTCTGAGGATGGCACAGTTGCAATATCAGGGGTTAGTGTTTCGGGGAATGGGAAATACATCGCTTATGCTGTTGCCGATGGAGGTTCCGACTGGACAAAAATTCTTGTCCGTGAAATTGAAACAGGCAAAGACCTAGCCGATGAGATCCGATGGGTAAAGTTCTCAGGAATAGAATGGTACAAGGATGGATTTTTCTACAGCCGATACGATGAGCCCAAGGATGGTAGCATTCTTTCAAATATAAATCAACACCATAAGGTATACTTCCATAAGCTAGGCGAATCACAGGAGAAAGATATACTGGTTTTCCATAACAAACAGTTTCCTCTTCGTTATTTTAGCGCTCAAGTTACATCAGACGAAAAGTATTTGGTTATCTCTGAAAAGGAGTCAACTCATGGAAATTCCCTTTACATTTCAAGACTAGGAAAAGAGTACGACTTCCTTAACCTTACAACAAGCTTCGAGTATAACTATATTGTTGTTGACCATGTTGATGATCATCTCTATGTCCTTACCAACTATCGCTCGCCCAAATACAAACTCATTAAAATCAATATTAATAGTTTAGATATTGGAAATTGGAGGGACGTAATCCCTGAAAAGAAGGATGTACTCGAGAGCTGTGTCCTTGCTGGAGGAAAAATAATCGCTACCTACATTGAGGATGCAAAAAGTAAAATTGAGGTTTATAGCCTCAGCGGCGAAAAGTTACAAACAGTAAAACTACCAACTCTAGGAACTGTTTCTGGTATAAGTTCATCCAACAATGAGACAAATGCTTATTTTACATTCACTTCATTCACCGTTCCTTCAGTAGTTTATTCGCTTAACTCCATTACCTTCGAAATAGAAGAGTTTTTTAAACCTGAAATCGATTTTGATTTCGATGCTTACGAGACCAAGCAGATTTTTTACAAAAGTAAAGATGGTACCGATGTCCCAATGTTTATTGTTTATAAAAAGGGAATACATCTAAATGGGCAGAACCCAACCCTCCTTTATGGTTATGGTGGCTTCAATGCAAGCCAGAAACCATCCTTTAGCCCTTCAAGGTTAGTTTGGCTTGAGAATGGCGGTGTTTTTGCGCTTGCAAATATTCGTGGGGGAGGGGAGTACGGCGAAAACTGGTATAGGTCTGGAACAAAGCTAAATAAGCAGAATGTTTTCGATGATTTTATTGCTGCTGCCGAATATCTCATTGCACAGAATTACACCTCATCAAAAATGTTGGCCATTCAAGGTGGCTCCAATGGAGGTCTTCTCGTTGGTGCAGTGGTCAACCAACGTCCAGAGCTATTCAAGGTTGCAATACCTCAAGTTGGGGTTATGGATATGCTTCGTTTTCATAAGTTTACCATTGGTTGGGCTTGGGTGAATGATTATGGTTCAAGCGACGA
>CAYZSD010000021.1:23243-31745 GCA_964481075.1 uncultured Rikenellaceae bacterium
GACTCGGTTCAGTTCATTAATCTTTATAGGTACTCCCCAATTCATAATGTTAATCCTAAGGCGAAGTATCCTGCTATACTTGTTACCACTGCCGACCACGACGATAGAGTTGTCCCAGCACACTCATTCAAGTACATTGCAACACTTCAGGAGAAGCAAAGGAAAGGCTCTAACCCAAAACTGGTCAGAATTCAAACCCGTGCCGGACATAGTGCAGGAACTCCAACTATCATGCGAATTGAAGAAGCCGCAGATATATATTCGTTCATTTTCTATAATATGGGAGTACAAGTTGGAAAGTAATAACGTTAACTTGCTTCATTAGTCTATAATATCATGGAGTTGGGTTACCCCAGCTCCATTTTTGTGTTGAGCGCTATGAGATACCTTGTTATTGAAGGAAATATTGGAGCAGGAAAAACTACTCTTGCCTCCATGCTGGCAAAAGACATGAATGCTAGGATTGTTCTCGAACAATTCTCCGATAACCCTTTCCTTCCTAAGTTCTATAGCGACCCCCAACGGTACAGCTTTCTTCTAGAACTATCATTCCTTGCCGAACGATACAAGCAGCTTAACGAGGAACTCCGAGAATCTTCCCTTTTTCAGCCCCTTGTAATTGCCGACTACTTTTTTATGAAATCCTTAATCTTTGCACAGAATACGTTAGCAGCTGACGAATTCATCCTTTATCGACAAATTTTCGAGATTATTTATGGATCAATACCCAAACCTAACTTATATGTTTTCCTGCACCTGCCAGTTCATCAATTGATTTCAAATATCAGAAAAAGGGGTAGAGATTATGAGCAAAACATTACAGTCGAATACCTTACGTCGATTCAGAATGGGTACTTCGAGTTTTTTAAGCAGAAACCCGATTTCTCATTTCTTGTTATTGACACCTCTAATCTCGACTTCGTGAAAAATGAACAGGATTATAATCTTATACGTTCCACAATATTCGAACAAACACACCCAAAGGGCATTAATAGGGTTTCTTTTTAACTTTTCAACTTTTTTTTTGCAGTTTTTTTCGTAATTTCTAAAAGAGTATTACATTTGTAAGTTGTTAGCCCAAATGACAGAAAAACCAAATTAAACACTAATAAACTATGAAAAGATTTAAAATCAGTTCATTAGCAATTTTCGCACTTGCAGCAGTTATCCTAAGTGGTTGTGGTGGAGTAGATAAAATGAAGGATCTTCCCCCAGGAACCTCTTTTAAAGTTACACCTAACCCACTCGAAGTACATGGGGATATTGTTAAAGGAACTATTGATGGCACTTTTCCTGCCAAGTATTTCAACAAAAAAGCAAAACTTGAAATTACTCCCGTTCTAGTATATGAGGGTGGTGAAAAAGTACTGCCTATAAAAATGCTTCAAGGGCAGGATGTTCAGGAAAATAATCAGGCGATTTCGTTCGATGCTGGCGGAAGCTTCAAGCATGATATCGAGTTCGCTTACGAGGATAATATGATGAAGTCTGAGCTAGAACTTCGTTTTGTTATTATTAATAAGGATCAAAGAATCGCTTTCGATAAGCCACAAAAAATTGGTGTAGGTGTATTGGCAACCTATAAACTCGTTGATAAGAACCCTAAGCCTATGATGCTAAAGGATAACTATCAAAGAGTAATCCCAAAGAAAGAGGAAGCTCAAATTAACTTCGTTATCCAACGTTCCGATATTAGAAAGACAGAACTTACAAAGGATGAGATTAAGGCATTAGAGGACTTTGTTGCAAAAACCGCTCAGGACGAAAGTCTTGAACTAAAAGGCATTAAAGTATCAGCTTTTGCTTCGCCCGATGGACCAGAAACCTTAAACGAAAAACTATCGAAGGAGCGTGGAAAAAACACAGAAAAATGGCTGAGCGATATTTTTAAGAATGCTAAATTCGAAGGAAAACCAGCAGACTACGTTACTGTTCAAACTATTGCCGAGGACTGGGACGGTTTCCAAAAACTAGTACAGGCCTCTGATATTCAAGATAAAGAATTAATTCTACGTGTTCTTTCAATGTACTCCGACCCTCAGGTGCGTGAGAAAGAGATTAAGAACCTAAGCAAAGTTTTCCTTGTGTTAGCTGAAAAAATTCTTCCAGAACTTCGCCGTTCAAAAATGATTGCTAACGCAGACATTGTTGGCTATTCAGATGAAGAATTCAAGGAAATGGTTCAGAACGATAACTTTGGTGAGCTTAACATTGAGGAAATGCTTTATGCAGCAACCCTATTCAACGATAACCAAACCAAGTTAAAGGTTTACAAGAAAGCAGCGGAGGTTCACAATGATGCTCGTGCTCACAATAACGTAGCGTACATTAATCTTCTCGATGGTAATGTTGCTGGTGCAAAACCAGCTATCGAAGCAGCGTCAGCCATTGATGGAAACAATCCTGTGATTAAGAATAACAGGGGTTGTGTTGCTATGCTGGAAGGTAAGTACAAAGAGGCAGAAGATCTATTTGTTGGTGCAACAAATGCTGGTCAGAATGTAAAGTATAACCTAGGGATTATCGCAGTATTAAATAATAAGTATCCCGCTGCAGTTGAGTTCTTTGGTGGAACCGATACTTTCAATCAGGGGCTTGCAATGTTGCTCACTGGTAAAAATGATGCTGCAAAGAATACCTTCCAAAAGGTTGATGAGCCAAAATCATTCTACGGACTTGCTATTGTTGGTGCACGTATTCAGGACGAGAATATGCTTCTAAATAACCTTCGTACTGCTGTTGGAAAAGATGCTTCCTTGAAGCAAAGAGCAAAAAAAGATCTTGAGTTTAGAAACTACTTCCAGAACGATGCTTTTATGGCTATTGTTCAGTAAGGAAATAAATATTGTTTTTGGCAGGGTTTCCAAGCGGAAACCCTGTTTTTTTATACCTTTTCACAATGTATTTTCGAAAAGAAATCCCATATTACTATACCTGCCGTTACGGCAACATTAAAAGAGTGCTTTGTACCAAACTGTGGAATTTCTAAAGTACCATCACATAGGTCAATAACTTCTTGAGAAACACCTTTTAGCTCATTTCCAAATACAAGGGCATACTTTCTTTCAAGGTCTGGTGAATAATTTAGTAAGCTTATGCTTTCTTCGGTTTGCTCAAGGGCAAGTATGGTGTAACCGTCTTCCTTAAGCCTGACTATTGCATCGTGGGTTCTTTCAAAGTAAAACCATATAACCGAATCTTCTGCCCCAAGGGCAGTTTTATGAATTTCGGGGCTGGGAGGAGTTGCAGAGATACCGCAAAGAAAGAGTTGCTTTATATTCAAAGCGTCACATGTTCGGAATATTGACCCAATATTATTTAAACTTCGAACATTATCCAGAATTATTGTAAGTGGGAGTTTCGAACTATCTTTATACTCGTCAACACTTTTTCTGTTCAACTCCTGAATCGAAAGTTTTCTCCATTTACTCATACTTTATAGTCAAAGAAGTTTTTAGTATTTCACCATTAATCCTTATCTTAGTAGCACTGCAAATTAAAACTTTTTTCCATGAATATCCATGAGTATCAGGCAAAAGAATTACTCCGACAGGCAGGAGTTTCAGTCCCTATGGGAAATGTAGTCTTCAATGCTGACGAAGCTGTTGAGGTAGCAAAAAGTATTTTCGAATCTACGGGTACCAATGCCATTGCAGTAAAAGCCCAAATTCATGCTGGCGGACGAGGAAAGGGTGGCGGTGTGAAAATAGCCAAAAACCTTGAGGAAGTTAAGCAATTTGCCCAATCAATACTTGGAATGACCTTGGTAACCCACCAAACAGGCACAGAGGGAAAACTAGTTAAGAAGCTACTTATTGAACAGGGAATTTACTATCCTGGCCCATCGCCTGTGAAAGAGTTCTATATGAGTGTTTTGCTAAATAGAGCCATTGGCCGAAATATGATTCTGTACTCAACCGAAGGAGGGATGGACATTGAAACTGTTGCAGCAAAAACCCCTCACTTAATCTTCAAGGAAGAGATTCATCCTATGGGTATTGAGCTTTTCCAAGCTCGAAGGATTGCTTTCAACCTCGGACTTTCCGGAAAAGCCTTTT
Source organism: uncultured Rikenellaceae bacterium (assembly GCA_964481075.1). GTDB lineage: Bacteria > Bacteroidota > Bacteroidia > Bacteroidales > Tenuifilaceae > MWFE01. The sequence continues at coordinate 27,302 of CAYZSD010000021.1, forward strand.
CACAGATGGTAAAATTTGTTGTTGCGCTTTACAATGCGTATATACGTTTCGATGCAACAATGCTTGAAATTAACCCAGTTTTTAAAACCTCCGACGACCTTATCTTTGCTGCCGATGCTAAAGTAAATCTTGATGATAACGCTCTATACCGTCATCCAGAATTAGTTCTTTTCAGAGATTTAGACGAGGAAGATCCGAGTGAGGTGGAGGCTTCAGAATCGAACCTAAACTTCATCAAACTCGATGGGAATGTGGGGTGCATGGTGAATGGAGCAGGGCTTGCAATGGCAACAATGGATATTATCAAGCTATCAGGTGGAGACCCTGCTAATTTCCTCGATGTAGGTGGAACGGCTAATGCTCAGACAGTTGCAGCTGGTTTCAGAATAATTCTGAAGGATCCCCATGTTAAGGCAATACTAATAAATATTTTTGGTGGAATAGTGCGTTGCGATAGGGTTGCTCAAGGAGTTGTAGATGCATACAAAGAAATAGAGAATATACCTGTGCCTGTTATCGTCCGGCTTCAGGGTACTAATGCCGAAGAAGCCAAAAAGATTATCGATAGTAGTGGACTTAAGGTATATTCTGCAATTTCGCTTCAGGAAGCAGCCGACTTGGTCAAGGAAATGGTTTAGTGCTAACCGTTAGTTTAGTTTCACTTTGAGGGACATGTGCTTATACCCAAAAGGGTATATAATCCGCAGAAACTAAATATTGCAGTTGCAATAGGAAGAATTGCAAGTAAGCCCAACCAGCTCTGGAAGTATATTCCTAGACCAGCAATAACTAAGCCTATAGCAACTCTTATTCCTTTGTCCGATTTCCCAACATTTTTCTTCATGGTTGTCAGTTTTAATTTTTATCGAATTAACAACTTTATTAAAGAAAGGTTCAAACTGACTAGCTGACGGCTATCTCCAATTCACTGGTTTTCTTAGAACTGGCATGGTCATACATCTTGCACCCCCTCCACCTCTTGGTAGTTCGCTTCCATCGAGAGTTATAACAAATCGCTTGTAGTTGGCAAGATCAACTTTCCCTGCAATCAACTCTTTGGCTTTTAGTATTTCAAACCCATGCCTATTCATTTCATCCATGGTGTAGGTATTTCGTGCGTAACCAATCACTTTGCCTGGGCCAACGGCAAAGAAATTTGCCCCACTATGCCATTGTTCTCGTTCCTGAGTCCACAAGTCGTTATTGCCTCCACAGCTTATCGGTTTTAGGTTCATCCCAAGGTTCTTCAAAGCCACGAGGATATTTTCTACATTCTTAATATCATGAACTTTCCCTTTTTCAATGGTTATTTGTACGGTCTGAAACTTATTGGGTCTAAGAATGAGTGGCTCGAAAACCATGCAAAAGTCAACATCAAGTAGCGTGAAAACCATATCAAGATGAATAAAAGACTCTGGCTTGTAAGGCAGTTCTTGGACAATGATGTGTCGCCTCTTATCATCTTTTTTTGAGCATAACCTGCTTATTATGAAATCAATGCCTTGAGTCGTTGTCCTGCAACTGTTCCCAATCAGAAGAATGTCATCACGGGCAATAAGAACATCACCCCCTTCAATGGATGCTTCATTGCTACTGTTGAAGGATATGGGATTGATTGTATTTGTTTCGAAGGTGTCGGAGTGATTAAAGATTGACTCCATGATAATTGTTTCACGATCACGAACACGGTTGGCCATTCTACCAACCAATACTTCATCGTACATCGATATTGAAGCATCTCGAGTAAAATAGAAGTTATAGAGAGGGGGAAGTGAGTAACGCTCATTACTTAAAAAGCTTGTAAGCGAATTTCGTTTTAAGGGCAATCCCTCAATGAGAAGGTTTACCAATTCCTTCGAAGGTACTGCTGCAAGCTCATCCCTAAGGTTCATCACTCCTTCGTGCTTGCAAATTGTTGAAATAAGTTCTTCTCTTGCCATTGGCTTTCTAACCACTTCATAAAGAAGGTCTTTGACCTCAAATGTGCGGGTAATCTTGGATAGAACACCGCTTAACTGTGAGTATTCTTTTTGTGCAACGGATAGGTTAAGAATATCGCTGTACAACGCCCTGTGTGCGTCAATGGGTGTCATATTCTCAACTTCAGAACCTGGGGTATGAATTATTACACCTTGTAGTTCGCCTATTTCAGACTGAACATTGACTGCTAGTTTTGTTTCCATGTTTGTTTTTATTATTCTTTAAACCATTTAACATCCATTGTTAATCAGTTGGATTGTTGCAATGACACATACAACCTACCAAATACTACTTCCATACCCTTAATAACATATTAGTTTTACTTTGTTTCATCCCTTTCTTGGCATACTCCTTAACATCAATATATGGATTGATACTGCTACAGCAACAACCAAAAGAAGTATTTGAACCCATAGAATTTCCGACATCATATAGATACTTATTGAGATTGTTGACCATAAAAGAACAAGTGTAAACACCTTAACACCTTTGCTAATGGCTTTGTAATGAATGTAGTTGTGAATATACTGTCCAAATAGCCTATGGGTTAGAAGCCATCGGTAAAGTCTTTGAGAACTACGTAAAAAAAGCGATGCTGCAAGAAGGAAGAATGGAGTTGTTGGGAGAATAGGGAGAAAAATCCCTAGAATTCCTAAGAATACGGCCATAAGACCACCTAGCATGAGCAGTATTCGGATGGTAGAATTTTGGACCTTTCTGGGTTTACTATACATTCCTTTGAAAACCAATTACCTGAAAATAGTGGTGTTATGACTACCATCGCATATTGGTTTTTTTTGCGAACGACCACATGCACAAAGGAATAACTCCTTGGGGTTTTCGGTTTGGATAGCTACTCCATCAATTCCAATTAGAGTGAATTTGCCACTAACCTTTATCGGTCCATTTCTAAGAATGGTAATCTCAGCCGATTTCTTTGTATTAGGATTAATCATTGCCTTCCTCATTATCTTTAAATCCAACCTTAAAGTGCATTCCATCGCAGAATGGAAGATTCCCCGATTCACCGCAGCGGCAAAGAGAGACCATTTTCATCGATTTGAGTTCCTCTCCGTTTTTACCAATAATTTTGAAATTTCCACTAAACAGGATTGGACCATTTCGCATCACCTGAATTTTTATTGGCTCAAGTTCATTTTCATCTAACATTGAGTCGTTCTCTTCTATTTCCTTAACTGCTTTCTTCGACTTTTCTTGCCTATTCTTTTCAGGATTGTTCCACTTAAATCTTAATGCATTTGTAGGACATTGATTCACTATGTCTATAATCTGCTCAGTGGGTGCTCCTTGCATATTTATCCAAGGGCGATTTCTTGGGTTGAAGACCGATAAAAGCTTAGTATAGCAAGTAGTTACATGAATACAATCCCCTGGTCGCCAGAAAACTGTAATATCATCGTTTGAATAGCTACGATTGTTCTTCTCCATCAAAATATCAATTAGTTAATTATTTAGCCTATTGCAATGATGAAAGTTTGAAAAAAGGGTGACTTATTTTCGAATTACAAGACAGCTGGCAATTATGTCGTGAAGTGCCTGTTTCCTTTCAGTTATCCCTGCTATAATATAACCAATAAGCATTGTTAGGTTAGTTACAATTCTGGCAAAGTATCTTCCACTTGCTCTTGCAAAAGTGACTCTCTCGCCGTTAAGATCTGTAACTTTTATTCCAACAGCAAGTTTCCCAAGAGTACCACCATATCTCGACGATTCCATCAAGGCATAATATAGCCAGCCAACAACTAGTCCGAGGAGCGAAGCTAGAATTATGACTCCTACAATAATCCCAATTTTCAACCAGTTGCCATCTTCTAGTAATTGGGGGAAAGAATTTATCTCCCTCAAACTAATTGCAACTCCTACAATTGTCAGGATTGCTGGTGTTGCAATGATAATAGCTGAAACTGAAAGTACAGCACTATCAATTAGGTATGCAGCAAATCTTAGCCAGAATCCAGCATACTCCATTTCTTTCCTATCGTCAATTATTTCCATAGTTTAAATTGTTTTAGGGTTTCGCACTTTTCACAACCGAAAAATCCAAAAAAAAATCGGATTGTACTATCATTTTTGATATTATTTTTGAATTATTTTGTAAACTTTTTCAAATAACGTTTCGTTTAAGTAATGATTCACGTAATTAAGTTCTATGTATAGGTCTTTTTTACTATTAATGCTATTGATTGTACTTGGCTTCAATCAAAAAGTCAGGGGCCAGAATCATATTACAATCGACGGCTTTACGATTCTTCCTATAACTGTTATTGATGGCGATACCATTCCAAATGCCCTAATAAAGCAGGTAGTAATTTTTCCACCACGCAAATTTGCTAGTAAACGCGATTACCGACAGTATCAAAGAATGGTGAGAAACCTGAAAATTGTTTACCCTTATGCTCAAATAGCAAAGAGAAAGATTTCGGAGATGGATGTTCACTTTCGA
>CAYZSD010000022.1:0-31515 GCA_964481075.1 uncultured Rikenellaceae bacterium
GGTGCTTACTTTTGCTCCTTATATAGCAACCGGTTATATCCAATAAATATACAACAAAATCATTAAAAATCAATAAGATTGGTATATAAAAAGCAGAAAACTGAAAACAGAAACTCTTTAATAAAAATTTTCTGTTTCTTAGGATGAAGTAAAACCTAAATATAAATCATACGCCTCCCAAAACAATGCTTGTCACACTAGCAAACCTTACCTCTAATCACCAATAATTTTAACTAATACCCTCTTTCGGCGTTTCCCATCGAACTCGCCGTAGAAAATCTGTTCCCAAGGGCCAAAGTCAAGCTTACCTTCGGTAACTGCAACCACCACCTCGCGACCCATGATGGTACGCTTCAAATGCCCGTCGGCATTGTCCTCAAAGCCGTTGTGCTTGTATTGAGAATAGGGTTTTTCGGGTGCAAGCTTTTCAAGCCAAACCTCAAAGTCGTGGTGTAAACCCGACTCATCGTCGTTAATGAAAACACTTGCTGTAATATGCATGGCATTCACCAGAATCATTCCCTCCTTGATTCCGCTCTCGTTCAGGCACTGGACAACAGCAGGTGTAATATTGATAAAATCCCGACGTTTGTTGGTTTCAAACCAAAGCTCTTTCCTATAACTTTTCATCGTAACACCTTCTAGTTCTTCAAATTCATTTCTTTAATAATGCCCTCAATCTTTATCTCTAGTTCCTTCAATGAAGCATTGTAATCGGATTTCGATTTTAACATTCCCTTTACCCCAAAGTAGAATTTAATCTTTGGTTCTGTTCCCGAAGGGCGAACCGAAATACGAGTATTATCTTCAGTAATTAACTGAATTACATCCGACTTTGGTAATTTGATGGGTATTACCTCCCCTGTCTTCAACCTATGGGTTTGCTGCAACTGGTAATCATGGACGAGTATTACGTTGGAGCCACCAATGGTCTTTGGGGGATTGCTTCGGAATGTTTCCATCATAGATTTTATCTCCTCAGCTCCCTCCTTACCTTTCTTGGTGATTGAAATAAGGCTTTCCTTATATAAACCAAATTGTGAGTAAATCTCGATTAGTAGCTGGTACATGGTTTTCCCCTGCTCCTTTGCCCAAGCGGCAATTTCTGCAAAGTATGCACAACAAAGAATGGCATCCTTATCGCGGACAAAGCTACCTGCCAAATAACCATAGCTCTCCTCACCTCCACCTATGAACACCTTCTCTCCTTCCAATTCTCTGATTATTTCGGCTATATACTTGAAACCCGTTAGAACCTCGAAACACTCAACGCCAAAGCTTTCTGCCATATCGGCAAGAAGATCTGTAGTTACTATAGTTTTAACGATATACTCTTTACCTTTGAGGTTACCTTTTTCCTTCCATCTGGTAAGTAGATAATAAATCAGTAGTGTAGCAGCCTGATTTCCATTAAGAAGCACAATCGATCCCTGATCATTCTTAACTCCAATCCCCACCCTATCGCCATCGGGGTCAGTGGCCATAACGAGATCTGCATCTATCTTCTCTGCTTTTTCAATCGCTAAGCGTAAAGCTGAAGCTTCCTCTGGATTGGGATACTCCACTGTAGGAAAGTTTCCGTCGATAACATTTTGTTCTTCAATTGTTTCAACAATAGAGAAACCAAACTTTCGAAGCAGCTTAGGAACTAAAGTAACACCTGTACCATGAATAGGCGTAAAAACAATCCTAATATCCTTGTGCTTAATGTTATTCTCGGTTGATAATGAAAGTGAAGCCATTGTGTTAAGGTAAATCTCATCGATTTCTTGTTCTATAACTTCAATTAGGTTATCATTCCCAGTGAACTTCACCTCACTCACCGATTTTATTTTTTGAACCTCACCTATGATGTTCTTATCATGGGGTGAAACAATTTGTGCTCCATCCTCCCAGTAAACCTTATAACCATTGTACTCTTTAGGATTATGCGATGCAGTAATTACAATTCCGCTTTGGCATTTAAAGGTTCGAATTGCAAAGCTTAGCTGTGGAGTAGGTCTGAGGTTCCTGAAAATGTAAACCTTTATCCCATTAGCACTTAGAATTTGAGCAGCAGTTTGAGCAAATACTTGGCTGTTGTTTCTCGAGTCAAAAGCTATTGCAACCCTAATCTCGGGATAATTACCAAACTGTGCAAGCAGGTAGTTAGCGAGTCCTTGGGTAGCCATTCCCAGCGTATAACGGTTCATGCGGTTGGTTCCAGGTCCCATTATTCCTCTTAACCCCCCTGTTCCAAACTCCAAATCCTTGTAAAAGGCATCGACCAACTCTTTGAGATTGGTTTCAATTAACTGCTTCACCTGTTCACGGGTTTGCTTATCGAACTCTGGTTGCATCCAAAGCTCCGCTTTTTTTATCACGTTAGGATCAATCTCGAATGTATTCATGGTTAATAGGGTTTATGTTATTTACTTTGGTTAGTAATTTCAAGACATTTAGCTAAACTTTCCTTCCAGTAAGGTATTTCAATTCCGTATAACCTCTTTATTTTGGCTTTTGAAAGTACACTGTATGGAGGTCGGCTTGCAGCAGTTTGGTACTCATTGCTGAAAACTGGAGTTACTTTACACTGAATGCCACTCAATACGATTATTTCCTTTGCAAAATCGTACCAACTACAAACTCCCTCGTTTGAGTAGTGAAAGATTTCGGGGATAAACTTTTCAGAACTAATTATGTCTAGTATTGCACGTGCAAGGTCGTTTGCCCAAGTTGGTGTACCAACCTGATCAAAAACTACACGTAATTCAGGGTTTGTTCTTCCTTTATTAATAATTGTTTTCACAAAGTTGTGACCATAAGCTGAGTACAACCAAGAGGTTCTTATTATCATAGCATTCTCATTACCTCTTAACTTCTCTTCACCAAGAAGTTTCGACCTTCCATAGGCAGAATTAGGAGATGTAGGAAAATCTTCGCCGTAGGGTACGAAGGCGTGACCATTGAAAACATAGTCAGTTGAAACATGTATCAACTTAAAGCCATATTTCGAAGCCATTATTCCCAGCAAACTAGGGGCAATTGAGTTTAGAAGCATTGCTTTATCTTCTTCCTGCTCGGCTCTATCTACTGCTGTGTATGCTGCACAATTAACAACAAAGTCAGGAACAAAACTATCTATACAATCTTCAAGAGCAACATCATTGGTTATGTCTAAAGAGTCGATATCAGTATAAGCAAAAACAAAGCCTGGGTATTGCCCTGATAGCTTCTGAATCTCTGAACCTAACTGTCCATTAGCACCAGTAACAAGAATCTTAAGTGTTTTAGTGGTCTGTCCCATAATATAAATTAGTTTCTACTGTATTAAAGAATGGTAAAATATTGTCCTTGGGTAATATTTTAATACTATCATTTTTTACTTTCCAATCAATTCCAAGGGTTGGATCTTTAAAATTGACTCCCCTTGAAGCTTCTAAATTATGAGGTGCATCAAAAACGGTTCGAATTATTGCTCTGTCACTTAACACTGAAAAGCCATAGGCAAAACCTTTGGGAATAAATAACGTACTAGTACCCTTTGAATCTAGTTCAAAATCAAATATTTTCCCGAAACTGGGCGAATTATTCTTTATATCAACTACAATAACAAGTAGCTTCCCTTCAGCCACAATAGCAATGATTGACTGCGAATAAGGTGCAAGCTGAAAGTACATCCCTCTTATAGTTCCAAATTCGCAAGTTTCCTCGTTGTGATGAATCGAATCTTTATTGAAATTAAACTTCTTCCCAATTATCGAGGAAACTTCGTCCCAACAAACATTCTTTTCAAATTGAAAATCAACATATTGAGGTATCATTCCGTATTGATAAATGCTAGTCATAATAATCACAACTTTATTCTACTAACTGCAAACATAAAAAAAGTTAAGAGATTTTCAGGCGTTGATGCCGAGAAGATCCTTAAAGTACTTTGAAGTAGTGTTCAAGCCTTCCTTCAATTCAATGTTAGGTTCCCAGCCATTAAGAATTGATTTTGCATAGGTTATATCTGGTTTTCTTTGCATTGGATCGTCCTCTGGCAAAGGTAAATAAACTATCTTTGAGCTACTTCCGGTTATCGAAATGACTTGATTCGCTAGTTCAAGCATCGAGAACTCGTTGGGATTTCCGATATTAACCGGCCCATTAACCGAATCATCAGTATTCATTAGCCGAATTAAAGCCTCAACTAAATCGTCAATGTACATAAAGCTACGTGTTTGACTTCCATCTCCATATATTGTAATATCCTTATTCTGAAGAGCCTGAACAATAAAATTAGATACAACACGACCATCATTTGGGTGCATTCTAGGGCCATAGGTGTTGAAAATTCGTGCAATTTTAATTCTAACTTTATTCTGTTGATGGTAACTCACGAAAAGAGTTTCAGCACACCGCTTGCCCTCATCGTAACACGACCTTGATCCAATCGGGTTTACATTTCCCCAATACGATTCTGGTTGGGGATGTACAAGAGGATCACCATACACCTCGCTGGTTGATGCTTGCAGAATTTTTGCCTTCATCCTCTTAGCAAGCCCAAGCATGTTAATTGCCCCCATTACCGAGGTTTTTACTGTCTTAATAGCATTGAATTGGTAGTGTATTGGCGATGCCGGGCAAGCAAGATTATAGATCTCATCGACCTCAGCATAGAATGGCATGGTAACGTCGTGCCTAACCAATTCGAAGTATGGATTATTTAGCATGTGGGTAATGTTTGCCTTTGCCCCTGTGAAGAAATTATCGAGACAAATCACATCATGGCCCTCATTTAGAAGCCTCTCACATAGATGGGAGCCCAGAAAACCTGCACCTCCTGTAACAAGAATTCGTTTCATATCAAGTTTTTATAAGTATCTGCTTGAAGGAAGCAAAGATAGCTGTTGGTTGGTTCAAAGTTATCATTTCAATCTTCAAAACGAAAAACAATTGAATTTAATTCATGTCATCGCAAAAAAATAACCTCCATATTTCCTATAAATGATAAAGTTATGTATTTTTGCATTCGAAATAAAAACTATTAATATTGTCTAACCCATTAATTCTTAACAATTTTAATGATTAATCAAGAAGAAAATACTTCAAAAGAAGTAGTAGAGCAAAACGAAATTCAGCAACCAAACGAAGAGCAGAATTTTACCGATCAGCCCGTTAGCGAAGTAGTTAACGAGCAAATAGTTGAAAAAGAGGTCGAAGAGGCAGCACCAGAAATTGAATCACCTGCTGATGCAATTTTAAAGGAAGAGCCTGCCATTGAAAAAATTATTGAAGCACCCGCCGAATTCGACTGGGACGCTTTTGCCCGTGAAGGCAGCTATTCTCTAAGCGAGAAGTCGGAACTTGAAGAACTTTACAACAAAACTCTCTCGTCAGTTGGTGAAGGTGAAGTGGTTGATGGAACTGTAATTGGATTGACGAAGCGAGAGGTTGTAATTAACATTGGATACAAATCCGAAGGTGTTGTTACCTTAAACGAATTCCGTTACAATCCTGAGCTTAAGATTGGCGACATTGTTGAGGTATATGTTGAAAATCAAGAAGATAAAAGAGGACAGCTTGTTCTTTCCCATAAAAAAGCTCGCTCCCTACGTTCATGGGATAGGGTTAACCAAGCCCTCGATAACGATGAAATCATCAAAGGGTACATCAAGTGCCGTACTAAAGGTGGTATGATTGTTGACGTATTCGGCATCGAAGCCTTCCTCCCAGGTTCACAAATCGACGTTAAACCAATTCGCGACTACGATATCTTTGTTGGTAAAACAATGGAATTCAAGGTTGTAAAAATCAACCAGGAGTACAAAAACGTAGTTGTATCCCATAAAGCTTTAATTGAAGCAGAACTTGAACAACAGAAGAAAGATATCATTGCCAAGCTCGAGAAAGGTCAAGTACTCGAAGGTACTGTAAAGAATATCACCAGCTATGGTGTATTCATCGACCTTGGTGGTGTTGATGGTCTAATTCATATAACCGACCTCTCTTGGGGTAGGGTTACTCACCCCGAAGAGATTGTGCAACTTGATCAAAAGCTAAACGTTGTTATCCTCGATTTCGATGACGCTAAGAAGCGTATTGCTCTTGGTCTTAAGCAACTTACCTCCCATCCTTGGGATTCACTCGATGCCAACCTGAAAGTAGGCGATGTAGTAAAAGGTAAGGTTGTTGTAATGGCCGACTATGGAGCATTCATCGAAATAGCACCAGGCGTTGAGGGTTTAATACACGTATCCGAGATGTCGTGGAGCCAGCACCTAAGAAGCGCACAGGAGTTCCTAAAAGTAGGTGATATAGTTGAGGCACAAATCCTTACACTGGATCGCGAGGAGCGCAAGATGTCAATGGGTATGAAGCAGCTGAAAGCTGATCCTTGGGGAAAGATTGAGGAGAAGTATCCTGTCGGCTCGCGCCATAAAGCAAAAGTTAGGAATTTCACCTCATTCGGCGTATTCGTTGAGATTGAAGAAGGTGTTGATGGTCTAATACATATTTCCGACCTAAGCTGGACAAAGAAAATTAAGCATCCTGCTGAGTTTACTACCGTAGGTGCCGAAATTGACGTTGTTGTACTTGAAATCGATAAGGAAAACCGTCGCTTAAGCCTTGGACATAAGCAGCTCGAGGAGAACCCATGGGATGTTTTCGAAACCATCTTCACCGTTGACTCAATTCACGAGGGAACTATAGTAGATGTTTTCGACAAGGGTGCTGTTGTTGCTCTTCCATACGGTGTTGAAGGCTTTGTTACACCCAAGCATTTGGTAAAAGAGGATGGAGCAAACGGAAAACTAGATGAAAAATTGGAGTTCAAGGTGATTGAATTCAACAAATCATCGAAGCGAATTATTCTCTCACACAGTAGAGTTCATGAAGACTCCAAGAAATCGGAGGAGCTTGCTGACAAAAAAAGTAAGGCATCAACTACAGAAAAAGCTGTAAAAAAGTTGAAAGCTAACTTAGAAAAGACTACTTTAGGAGACATATCTGAGCTAGCTGCGCTGAAGACCGAACTCGAAGAGAATCAGAAGAAAAAGAGTAGCAAAGCGAAAGAAAAGGTGAAAGAAAATGATGTTCCTAAAGAGGAAATCAACGAAAAACCTATTGCTGAAAACAACGAAGAAGAAGCTACACAGTAATTATCAACTTGGAAACACTAAAACCTAATCGCAATGGAATTTAAAATAAATAAGCTTGAGAACTATTCTTTGATAGAGGTTCTGGAAGAAAAGTTGGATACCAACATTGCTCCTAGTCTAAAATCTGAGTTGGTGCTTATTTCGGGCAACGGAGAGAGGAACATCGTACTCGATCTTTCTTCGTGCCGCTATTGCGATTCCTCGGGACTAAGTGCAATTTTAGTAGCAAATAGGCTATGTAAGAATGCCAATGGAACATTTGTTCTTACCGGGCTAACCGATGCTGTTGAAAGGCTTATCACCATATCGCAGCTCGACACAGTACTGAACATAGCCTACTCAAGAAACGAGGCTGCTGAAATGATTAAAAAAGCTGAATCCGAAAGAGGATAAAGTGACCTTTTCAATAACAGTACTTGGTAGTAGTAGCGCACTACCTACATCAAACCGCTTTCCCTCCGCTCATGTGCTCAACGTGCATGAGCGGTTGTTTTTATTCGACTGTGCCGAGGGGACACAAATCCAACTCCGGAAGTACAAACAGAAACTCTCACGCCTTAACCATATCTTCATAACACATCTTCATGGCGATCATGTTTTAGGGCTGATAGGGCTGATTGCAACACTAAACCTTCTCGATCGAAAGCATGAACTAAATATTTTTGCTCATGCCCCTCTCGAACCTATTCTGTGGCAGAACATCAACTTCTTCGTCAACGATTTAAAGTACCCCATACGTTTCTGGACTCTTGATTCAAAAAGAAGAAAAACTATCCTAGAACACGATGGGTATTCAGTTGAAAGTTTCCCCTTGAAACATCGAATTCACTCCAATGGGTTCATCTTTCGTGAATCGGATAAGCAGCCAAATATTAAGAAAGAGTTTGTTGAAAAATTCTCAATTCCACTTGCGGAAATCGTTAGAATAAAACAAGGGGCAAACTTCACAACCCCCGAAGGAATTGTTATCCCAAATGAAGAGCTAACCTACATTTCTTCAAGACCCAGATCCTTTGCCTTTTTGGGCGATACAGTTTATCTCGAAAAGGTTGCAGAAATCGTAAGAGGTGTCGATTTGCTATACCATGAAGCAACGTTTAGCTCCGAACATGCTAAAACAGCCAAACAAACAGGACATTCAACTGCAGCTCAAGCTGCAAAAATTGCATTGCAAGCAGGAGTGGATAAGCTAATCATTGGTCATTTTTCGTCTCGATATAAAGACGTTACACCCTTGCTCGAAGAAGCAAGACAGGTATTTCCCGAAACCTACCTCGCACACGATGGCCTGCAAATTGAAGTACCTGAAAAAAAGATTAAACCCCATTAAGTGTCCTTTTACAAAATGTCGCTAAAATAGTTGTATTTTTGTAGGGCAATAAAACAGATAATCAATGCATAATAAGATTCTTATCCTCGACTTTGGTTCACAATACACCCAGCTAATCGCACGACGAATTAGAGAGTTGAACGTTTACTGTGAAATTCACCCTTTCAACCACTACCCTCCCATCGACTCAACAATTAAAGGGATAATCCTTTCAGGAAGTCCGTATTCTGTTCACGATAACCAAGCACCAAACCCAAGCCTAGAATCGTTTAAGGGAAAACACCCATTGTTGGGGATTTGCTACGGAGCACAGCTAATTGCTAAGCAAGCCGGTGGGCAAGTTACCCCATCGAAGATTCGTGAGTATGGACGAGCTATGCTATACGTACCGTCAGGTAATTCTCCGCTTTTTCGAGGAATCACCGGGCTCACACAGGTATGGATGTCGCACGGCGACACAATAACACAAACTCCTAATAACTTTAAAGTTGTTGCTGGGACAGAAAATGTTACTATCGGTGCTTTCGAGGTTGAAAACGAAAAAACATTCGGGATTCAATTCCACCCTGAGGTCTATCATACCACAGAAGGTTTAACTGTTCTTAGAAATTTTATCGTAAATATTTGTAATTGTGAGCAGGACTGGACTCCTGCATCTTTTGTTGATGAAACAGTTCAGGATTTAAGGAATAAGCTTCAGAATGACAAGGTTGTATTGGGCCTATCAGGAGGTGTAGATAGTTCTGTTGCGGCAATGCTTCTTCATAACGCCATTGGTAAAAATCTCACTTGTATCTTTGTTGATAACGGCTTGCTTCGAAAAGCTGAATTCGAGCAAGTTCTTAATTCATATAAGAATCTAGGCCTTAACGTTATTGGTGTCGATGCAAGCCAAAAATTCTACCATGATCTTAAGGGAATCTCCGACCCTGAGCTTAAAAGGAAAAGCATTGGTAAAAATTTTATTGAAGTATTCGAACATGAAGCCAAAAGATTGGAAGATGTAAGATGGCTTGGACAAGGAACAATTTATCCCGATGTGATTGAATCTATTTCAGTCAATGGCCCATCAGCCACCATAAAATCGCACCACAATGTTGGGGGACTTCCTGAAAAAATGCACCTAAAGGTTGTTGAACCTCTTCGTCTTCTCTTTAAGGATGAGGTTCGAAGAGTTGGCAAGGAGCTTGGTCTTCCTCAAGCGATTCTTGGTCGACATCCCTTTCCTGGGCCTGGCCTTGGTATAAGAATTCTTGGCGAAGTGACTGAAGAAAAGGTTAGACTTCTTCAGGAAGCCGATAACATTTACATTGAAGGTCTCCGCCAGCATAACCTTTACGACAAAATTTGGCAAGCCGGAGCAATCCTCCTTCCTGTTCAATCCGTTGGCGTAATGGGCGACGAGCGAACCTACGAGTTCGTAGTGGCCCTTCGAGCAGTAACATCAACCGACGGCATGACTGCCGACTGGTATCCTTTACCCTACGAATTCCTCTCAAAAATCTCAAACGAGATTATAAATAGGGTTAAGGGAATTAATAGAGTTGTTTACGATGTTAGTTCCAAACCCCCTGCAACTATTGAATGGGAATAGGTTAAGTAAAACATTTTTCGTACATTTACGTTTTATAATATTTTAAAGGGTTGCTCAAAATCCTTCCATGTTTTTTAACCAACAAACGGTCAGATTTTATGATTAGGAAACTTACATATATAATAGGTATATTCCTTTTTATTGGTTTATTCCCTTTAGCTGGCAGTGCTCAGCTAACCTCAAATCTAAGTCTTTTCAAGATTTATCGGTTCCTTCAGTATGTTTCAAACGACTACGTTGATACCATTAATCTTGATAAAATGGTAGAGGAAGCGATAATAGGCACCCTAAAAAACCTTGATCCCCATTCAGTTTACATAAGTAAAGATGATGTAAAAGCAATGAACGAGCCACTAGAAGGCAACTTCGAGGGGATTGGAATTGAATTCAACATACTGAATGATACGCTAATAGTTGTAAACCCCATACCAGGTGGACCGTCTGAAAGGGTTGGTATTGTTGCTGGTGATCGTATCATTAACGTTGATGGAAAGAATATTGCTGGTGTGGGGCTGAAAAATAGTGATGTGCTGAAAATGTTGAGGGGAAATAAAGGGACTAAGGTTGCTGTTCATGTTAGCCGAAAAGGGTTTCCCAGCATACTAGAATTCACCATCACCCGCGACAAGATTCCAATCTATAGTCTTGATGCTGCTTATATGATTGAGCCAAGGATTGGTTATATCAAGCTTAATCGTTTTGCTCTCAATACTGAGGCTGAGTTTCTTGAGGCCCTTGAAAAGTTGAAAAAAGAGAAAATGCGCGATCTCATTCTTGACCTTAGAGGCAATGGTGGAGGCTTCTTTAACACTTCCGTTGCTCTATCCGACCATTTCCTCTCCAATGGAAAGCTGATAGTATATACCGAAGGAAGGAACAGCCCAAGAACCGACTACAATGCAACTAATACCGGAGCTTTTCTGAATGGTCGATTAGTCATTCTTCTTGATGAAGGTTCTGCGTCAGCAAGTGAAATCGTTGCAGGTGCTGTTCAGGACT
Organism: uncultured Rikenellaceae bacterium; assembly: GCA_964481075.1. GTDB lineage: Bacteria > Bacteroidota > Bacteroidia > Bacteroidales > Tenuifilaceae > MWFE01. Next base: position 11,051 of record CAYZSD010000022.1, read on the forward strand.
GGGATCGTGGAATTATCGTTGGTCGTCGTTCATTCGGAAAAGGGCTAGTACAAAACCAACTTCCCCTACCCGATGGGTCAATGATTAGGCTAACTGTAGCTCGTTACCACACACCAACAGGAAGAGTTATTCAAAAACCTTACGGAATGGGCGAATCTGAATCGTACTATAGCGATTTCAATAATCGCTATCAGAAAGGCGAACTTTTCGATGAGGAAAAAATATCATTCCCTGACTCCCTTAAATACTTCACCCTCCAGAATAAAAGGCTGGTTTATGGAGGAGGTGGAATTATGCCCGACATCTTTGTCCCAATTGACACAAGCTTCTACACTAACTATTACGGTCGATTAGTTCGTAGAGGTGTAATAAATCAATTCGTGCTGTCTTATATCGATGAAAATAGGGATTTACTAAGAAACAACTTCCCAACTTTCGAAAAATTCAACAACCTTTTCGATGTTAACAATAAAATGATTGAAGATCTAGTGAAATTGGGAGAAAAACAGGGAATTGATGCAGATTCAGAAGCCCTCAAAACATCAGAAAAAGAGATTCGACTCCAGGTGAAAGCTCTCATGGCCCAAAGCCTTTTTTCAGTTAATTACTATTTCCAAATCATTAACCAAAACAACGCTGCCCTTCAAAAGGCTGTTGATGTTCTGTCGAACTGGAAAAACTATAAGCATTTAGTAAAAGAATAAGTTCGGGATACTACCTTAATATATTATAAGAGGAATTTCAAAACTGTTGAAGCGGTAAATATCCGATTTTCAATTAATTTTGTATATTACCGGCATTATAGGTAATTTTGTCGTCAATTTTGTAAAAACACATTCATATAAATGGAAGAAAAGTCAGATTTTTTGCAGTTTGGTTTTACCGAAGATTCAATGCAAGCCATTGCAAAAAAGGGTTTTGAAACCCCTACACCAATTCAAAAGCTAGCAATACCCGTTCTGATGAACGATACTTGCGATATCATTGGGCAAGCACAAACTGGAACAGGAAAAACGGCTGCATTCGGTTTACCCATTCTCGAAGGATTAACCAACAGAACCAATGGTACAGTAAAAGCTTTAATCCTTGTCCCAACTCGTGAACTTGCCCTGCAAGTTACTGACGAGCTACTATCATACAGAGGTTCGAGGAGTATTTCAATTAATACTCTTTACGGAGGTCAGTCGATTAGCGAACAGCAAAGGCGCCTTCGCAAGGGAACCGATATAGTGGTTGGTACTCCAGGAAGGATACTTGATTTATTAAGGCGTGGCGATCTGAAACTTGACCCCTTGGAATGGGTTGTTCTCGACGAAGCCGATGAAATGCTAAACATGGGGTTTATTGAGGATATTGAAGCAATTCTTAGCCATGCCCCTGAGAATAAAAGGATGCTTCTATTTTCGGCAACCATGCCCGACAGAATAGTGAAGCTGGCAAGCAAGTTCATGAAAAGTCCCCAACGTCTAATGGTTGGGCAGCAACATCGGACCACCGACCTTACCGACCAAATATACTTCGAGGTTAGAAAAGCCGATAAATTCGACGCCCTTACAAGGATTATTGACATTGAACCCGAGTTCTACGGCCTGGTTTTCTGTAGAACCCGTGTCGATGTTGATGAACTCACCTCATCGCTTATCGAAAGAGGCTATGCTGTTGAAGGGCTTCACGGAGAAATAACCCAATCGCAAAGGGAGAAAACTCTGAAAAAATTTCGGGGAAAATATATTAACATTCTAGTAGCCACAGATGTTGCAGCCCGAGGCATCGATATTTCAGACCTTACACACGTTATTAACTATAGCATTCCACAAGATCCCGAATCTTACATCCATAGGGTAGGCAGAACTGGTCGTGCTGGGAAAGAAGGTACTGCCATTACCTTTATTACACCTGATGAGTATAGAAAATTCCTGTATTTTCAAAAGTTCATGAAGTCCAACATAAGGAAGGAAATCCTTCCTGGGCCACAGGATGTGATTGAAATGAAGAAGGCAAAAATACGTGAGGATTTACAAACGATTGTTTCCAACGAAGGTTACCTTGACTACCTGGGAATGGCCGAGAACCTCCTTGAAGTTAATAGTCCAGAAGTAGCTCTTGCAGCCCTTCTTCGAATGGCTTTCAAGAACCAACTTGAAGAAAAAAATTATCCTGAAATCAGAGAGTTTAAGGTTGACACCAAAGGTACCTCACGTCTTTTCATTGCCTTAGGCAAAAAGGATGGAATGACACCAAAAAAGATATCCTCATTGATTCGTAATGAGGTGAATATCCCCGATAACAAGATTGACGACATTGGTGTGTACGATGAATTCTCTTTTGTTACCGTTCCATTTAATGATGCTGAAAGGATTCTATCTGTATTTTCAAAAAGGCAACAAGGGGGTAAACCACTAATTACCAGAGCAAAAGATAAAAGATAAAAGATTGTATTTGTAAATCAGATAATAGCTTTTCAAGAAACCATGACAACAAAACAAGTGTTCATTGCAAAGACTTTACAAGGACTCGAGCAACTACTTGCCAATGAACTAATTGGAATTGGAGCAGAGAATGTTGAAATTCAAAAAAGGTCAGTCAAGTTCGAAGGAGATACTGAGATTCTATATAAAGCGAATTTTCACTGCAGAACAGCAATACGAATACTAAAACCAATTCACCATTTTACAGCGCGTAACGAAGATGAGCTTTATGGCTTAGCCAGAAAGTTCGATTGGACTTCAATAATGGATCTTTCCCATAAATTTGCTGTTGATAGCGTTGTTAATTCCGAATTCTTTACCCATTCCCATTTTGTTTCTCTCAGGATAAAGGACGCTATTGCCGATCATTTCCGCGATAGGTATGGCAAAAGACCTTTTGTTGATCCAAAAAAGCCACAAATCCATATTAATATACATATTTCGGGACAGGAATGCACGCTCCTCCTTGACTCCTCGGGAGAGTCGCTCCATAAACGCGGCTACCGTTTAAATCAAGTACTAGCCCCGCTTAACGAAGTGCTTGCAGCAGGTTTAATAATGCTTACAGGGTGGGACGGAAAAACACCCTTTATCGACCCCATGTGCGGTTCTGGAACAATACTCATTGAAGCAGCACTCATCGCCAGGGGAATAGCCCCAGGAGTATTCCGTAAGGAATTTGGGTTTGAGCATTGGTTCGATTTCGATAAGGCCCTACTTGAAAAGGTTTTCAACGATGAAAGTTTTGAAAGAGATATCGACCCAATTATTATTGGTGCCGACATCTCGAAGGGTGCAATTGAGGTAGCAAAAGAAAACGTACGTAATTCAGGGCTTCAAAAGCTCATTAACATTGAGGCAAAGTCAATCTTCGATTTAACACCCCCTTCAACGCCAGGCATAGTGCTTACCAATCCACCATACGGAGAACGCCTAAAGAAGGAACAAATTGAAGTTTTTTATCAGCAGCTTGGCGATTGCTTTAAGCAACGATTTACCAATTTCGATATTTGGATACTATCTGGCAATAAGGATGCTATGAAAAGCTTTGGTCTTCATCCATCAAAAACCTATAGCCTTGTAAATGGTTCAATAGAGTGTAAATATCAAAGGTTCAATATATATGAAGGAAGCAAGAAAAATAAAGTCCCAAAAATTTTGAAAAAAAAGGATAGTTAACGGGGAAATAAAACTTTTTTGGTCGATTCAACTTTTTAGTGTACTTTTATCTTGCATTTTATGTTTTAGACTATTTTTTTCTAAATCTTTGAATCACTCTTGCTATATTGAATTAAATTTACATATATTTGTTCCAAGGACAGCAACCATTAATCGTTAAATAAAGTAATCATTTTCTTCGATGAGTTTTTTCCTTGATCAATGTTATGATATGATGAACCAAGGCGAAGTGGTTGTTGCCTACAAGGGTAGCATTGAGGCTGATGTTATTGCAAGCACACTAAGCCTTGTGGAATTAAAACTTGAAAAGTCGTCTATACATAATTCTATCAAGAAGAAGCTATATAACGTTCTGGTTGAAAGCCTTCAAAACCTTTATCACCATGTGGATACCCCCCTTAGCGAGAATGAGGACAAGGAGGATTGCAAGTCGAACTATGGCATTTTTATATTAAACCAGCAAGAGGATAGCTTTAGAATATCGACAGGGAATTTCATTCGACATGATAAAATTCCAATAATTAAAGAAAAAATTGATAAGATTAATTCTCTTTCAACTGAAGAATTAAAAGATTTTTATAAATTTGTTCTCAATAATCAGAAGTTTTCCGAGAAAGGTGGAGGGGGGCTTGGTCTGATAGATATGGCACGCAAGACAGGCAATAAGCTAGAGTACAAGTTTTTCGATTACAACAAAGATTTTGACTTTTTTAACCTAACCGTTTTAATAAATACTTGATAACAAATAAATACCAACACTATGGAATTGATTAGAATCGAAGGAACCCCTAAAACCCCTACCATTGTCATGAATCCTGATTCTGGGGTGATTGATATTAAAGGACGTTCAATTCCTGAGAACTCCATTGAGTTTTATAAGCCTATTGTCGATTGGCTTGATGAGTACGCAGGAAGTCCTGCCGCAAAAACCATTGTTAACGTTCAGCTTGAGTACTTCAATACAAGCTCATCAAAATGCATCCTTGATGTATTTAAAAAGCTTGAGGTTCTGAAGAAAAACCAAAACGATGTTGTTATTAACTGGTATTACGAGGAAGATGATGAAGACATGCTGGAAGCAGGCGAGGATTACGAATCCATCATCAAGGTTCCCTTCAAGATGATTCAAATTGTCGATTAAATAAACACCTTATCATCCCTCGATTGCAGGGTGGTACTTTAAATAAGATAGCCACACAGCGTTGTTGCTGTGTGGCTATCTTATTTTGTGAACTGTCTGCAGTAACTGCACTTACGCCATTCCAACGATAATTAGGTTCAACTATTTCTTAGTCGATTTACGTTGTCTAAGTTGCTGTTCCTTAGTGATTTGCTCTAATTTAGCCTGGAATCTTGATTTTGTAACCGGCTTCTTGGCGTTAGCATTCAACTTTTTTAGAATCTCCTCATCTTTAACAGTTTGCCTAATTAGATAGGTTTGCCCAAGCGTGATGACATTGGAGAGAAAGTAGTAGTAGCTCAACCCCGAAGAATAGCTGTTGAACCATACCAATAGCATGACTGGCATCATGTAAAGCATCATGAACTTCATGCCAGGAAGTTGTGCGTTGGTGTCGGCCATTTGTGAGGCACTAATTTTGGTTGTGAAAAACAACGCAGCAGCCATTAAAAGAGTAAAAAGGCTGACATGATCACCATACCAAGGTATATGGAACGGTAAGTCGATTATTGAATCATAAGTCGATAGGTCTTCGGCCCATAGAAAACTTTTCTGACGAAGTTCGAACGATGCGGGAAAGAACCTGAACATAGCAATAAGGATGGGAAACTGTATAAGCATGGGTAGGCAACCTCCCAGTGGGCTAACACCAACCTTTTTGTACAAAGCCATAACTGCTTGTTGTTTCTTGAGAGCATCCTCTTTCTTTGTGAATTTTGCGTTTATTTCATCCACTTGAGGTTTCAAGACCTTCATCTTTGCTTGACTGATGTACGATTTGTAGGTTAGAGGGAATAAAAATATTTTTATAATAATTGTAAGCAATAGGATTATTAGGCCATAGTTAAGGAAATGGTTATCGAGCATATCGAAAAGAAAGATAATCACATACCGATTAATCCATTTTATTATCCAACTTCCTAAAGGAACAACATCCTCAAAACCATAGTTATACTCCTTTAGGGTATTGAAGTGGTTTGGTCCAAAGTAAAACTTAAAGCCAAGATTCTCATCCTGGCCATTCTCAAAGGGAAGTGCTATGCGTGAGGAAAACTGCTTGGAAAACCCTCCACTGGCAATCTTTACCGACTCAAGGTTTGCATTCACAAAATGGTCGTTAGCAACTAAGAACGTTGAAAAAAACTGCTGTTTGTACCCAATCCACTGAACACGTGTTGATACACTGCTCGTAGTCTTGTCGTTACGTGGGTTCAGCTCCTCAAAATCGCCATTGGTTAGTTTATAAGCAATGGTAGTGTAGTTGCACTCGTTTTCAATACCTTTCTCAAGCTGAGGAAGAAGAAAGTCCCAAACCAAATCAATTGACCCTAGTCGTCCTGAGATAATATTATCCATTTGTGAGAAGCGGATACTAAAATCGAGGATATGTGAATTAGGATGCAACGTGTAAATGTAATCGATATGAGAGTTCTCACCACCACTTAACCTCATCGTAAGGGTTTGTGAACCACTTGACTCAGTAACTAAAATATGTCTGCTTGGACTATCGGGTTTAAAGAAAAGCTTATACGTTTCGATGTTGTTATTATTGCCCCAGAACTGAAGTCCAAATATGTTTCCGTCGTGGTCAAATAGAACTAGAGAATCCTTGGTGTAAGTAGTAAAACCTTTAAGATGAACAGAATGAACGCTACCCCCTAGGGTTGAGACCTTTACCCTAATAAGCTCGTTTTCTAGAACAATTAGTTCCTTTTCACCACTAACAGCGCTAGCAAAAGAGCCAAACTGTTTTAACGACTCCTGAGAGGTGGCAATGTCGGTATTTTCATTCCTTTGCGTTTGCTTTATTTCAGCTGCTTTTCTTTCAATTTCCTGTTCAGCCCGAACCAATGCTAATGAATCGTTTTTGCGCTTTGCTGCATCAATCTGCTCCTGGGAAGGGCGATTCAAATACCCAAAGCCAACAAGGATAACAAATATTAAAACTAAACCAATTAAAGTATTTCTATCCATTACTATATGACAATAATTTGATTATTAAACAAATACGATTTCTTTCTGCTTGTAAAGCAGACAAAGGTAGTAAAAATGTTTTAGAAAGTAGCTGAAATTCTAACCCCTCAACGAAGCTTTAACAAAGGATACAAAAAGTGGATGTGGGTTAACAACAGTACTCTTGTACTCCGGGTGAAATTGAACCCCTATAAACCAAGGGTGGTCGTTAACCTCAATTATTTCTACTAAACTAGTATCGGGGTTAACACCTGTTGCAACCATACCACTCTTTTCGTATAGCTCAAGAAAAGCATTGTTAAACTCATACCTATGCCTATGTCGTTCCTGTATTTCTTCTTTTTGATATGCCTCGAATGCCTTGCTATTCCTTTTGATTGTACAAGGGTATGCGCCCAGTCTCATGGTACCTCCTTTATCGGTAATACCTTTCTGCTCTTCCATTAGGTCGATTACTGGATTGGATGTGTTACGAACCATTTCCGTTGAATTTGCATCGGCAAGGCCAAGTACATTCCTAGCAAATTCAATTACAGCACATTGCATTCCGAGGCAAACGCCAAAGAAAGGGATACGGTTTTGCCTCGCAAATTTAACAGCGAGGATTTTTCCCTCCACGCCCCTATGACCAAAGCCAGGTGCAACAAGTATGCCTTTCAAACCGTTAAGCATTTTTTCAATATTTCCCTCATCAATCTCCTCAGAATGAACCGTTACAATCTCAACCTTGCACTCATTTGCAGCACCTGCATGAATAATTGCTTCAGTTATTGATTTGTATGCGTCGGGTAGTTCCACGTATTTTCCCACCAAACCAATGCGTACGGAAAATTTGGGTTTCTTTAACTTCTCAATGAATTGCTTCCATGGTTTTAGTTCAGGCTGCTTGCCTACCGGAAGATTTAGCTTATTAAGTACCGTTTCGTCAAGCTTTTCATTCAGCATCAGCAAAGGCACTTCGTAAATTGTTTTCACGTCAATCGATTCGACAACTGCTTCAAGATTAACGTTACAAAATAGGGCAACCTTCCTTCGCAAATCAGTATTTAGAGGATGTTCGGTGCGAAGAACAAGGACATCGGGCTGGATTCCATTCTCAAGAAGAACCTTCACGGAGTGTTGGGTTGGCTTTGTTTTCAATTCACCCGAAGCAGCAAGGTAGGGTACTAGCGTTAGGTGAATAAAGACGGTATTTGAAACACCCAACTCCCACTTAAGCTGCCTTACCGCTTCAATGTAAGGCAATGACTCAATATCACCAACAGTGCCCCCTATTTCGGTGATGACGATATCGAGCTTCGACTTTGTTCCTAAAAGCTTTATGGAGCGCTTAATTTCATCGGTAATATGTGGAATAACCTGTACGGTTTTCCCAAGGTACTCACCTCGTCTCTCCTTGTTGATTACAGATTGGTATATCCTGCCAGTTGTGATGTTATTGGCCTGGGTGGTATGGGAATTAAGAAATCGCTCGTAGTGTCCAAGGTCGAGGTCGGTTTCGGCACCATCCTCAGTAACATAGCATTCGCCATGCTCGTAGGGGTTGAGAGTTCCAGGATCAACATTGATGTAGGGGTCGAGCTTCTGAATAGTTACAGAATAACCCCTGCTTTGTAAAAGCTTGGCAAGTGATGCCGAAATAATCCCTTTCCCCAGCGAAGAAGTAACTCCACCGGTTACAAATACATACTTTGTAGTATGAGGCATGGCGAAATCTATTTGGTTGTAAAGATACTATGCCTGATCCATGCTATCGATAAGTCGAATCTTCTCCTCGAGCATTTTCATGTCAGCACGGGCTTTCTCAATCTTATTCTCTACATCCTTTATTAGCTGCTCAGCGTTCTTCGATCTAGCAAAGAAACCTATGTTATTCTCCCATAGCGCTATATCGCTTTCAAGCTGCTTTAGCTGATTGAAAAGCTTCTCACGTTCATTACGAACCTTGTTCTCCTCACGATAATTCCCTTGTATGGAATCGATCTTCGACTTAAACTTAAGAAGGTTCTTCTTTGAGTTATCGATTTTCAGGTTCTCGAAGTGTTTGTTGATTGCCTCACGATATTTTTTCTGTAGTTCATCCTTCTTCTTAATGGGAACAAAACCTATCTCTGCCCAACGACGCTGGAAGTCTTTCAATGTTTTTAGACTTTCCTCAACGTTTTCGGCAACCTGGAATTTTTCAATTTCCTCAATAAGATCTTCCTTAGCTTTCAGGTTTTCGGCGTACTTACTATCTATTTGGGAGAAATGCTCGGATTTGCGAACAAAAAACTTATCGCACGATGAACGGAATCGCTTCCATAGCTCATCGCTCTGCTTGCGGGGGACAGGACCTATCTCCTTCCAACGTTTCTGGAGGTTAATCAGCTCATCAGAGGTTTTCTTCCATTCGGTGCTCTCCATAAGTGCCTCGGCCTGCATGCAAAGCTCAGTTTTAAGCTGGAGGTTGTTAAGCTGCTCTTCACGTGTATCCTTATAGAATTCACGTTTGCTATTGAAGAAGCTGTCGCAAGCAGCCCTAAAACGTTCATAAATCTTATTGTTATCCTTCTTTGGTGCAAAACCAATGCTCTTCCAAACCTTCTGAAGGTCAACCATTTCCTTTGATAGCTTATTCCAATCTTTGGTCGATTCTACAACTGCAGCGGCAAGCTCCTCGGCTTTCTCGCACAATGCAGTTTTAGCTTCAAGATTAACTTTTTGCTCCTCCCTCAATGACTCAAAATACTCTTGATGTCTTTTGTTAATACTTGAAGTAACCTCCTTGAAGCGTTCCCATATTTCGGTTCTATTCTCATTTGGAACAGGACCAACCTCACGCCACTGGTTGTGAAACTTTTGAAGTTTTTTGAAAGCGTTTACAACTGAGGGTTCAAGAAGAAGCTCTTCAGCCTTCTCGCAGAGTTGAATCTTTTCTTCGAGGTTACGTTTTAAATCGAGATCCTTCAACTCCTTGTTTATCTTAATAAAATCGTAGAAAGCTTGAACGTGGTGATGATAAGTCTCCCACAGGTCATTCAACTCTGCCTGAGGAACAGGTCCAACCTCACGCCATTTTTGTTGTAACTCCCTAAACTCCTGGAATGTCTGGTTAACCGATTCATTCCTATTAACCAAATCTTTTATCTGTTCGATGATCGCTTTCTTCGCTTCCAGATTTTTAACCTTCTGATCTTCAAGCCCTCGATTGTGTTGTGCTTTAAGATCTCTATACTGCTTAAGAAGTTCCTTTATTTGAGGTTCGAGGGGATCCTCAGGGGCAACGAACTCGCCAATAGCTCCGCCTGCCTCAACCCACTCCTTACGTTTCTTTTCGTAATCGGCTTTATGTTTTTTGTAAAAGTTTATCTTTATGCTATCAACCTCAGAACGAACCTTTTGAATAGGTTTGTCGGCTAATAACGATGTAAGTTTTTCAACTAACTCATCCCTGCTTAACAATGAATAATCTGGTGTTTCAGAATCCTTTACGCTTCCCTCCTCATCTTCGTCCTCATCCAATTCATCTTCGTCTGATTCCTCGTCCTCATCATCCAATAATGCAGTCTCCTCATCATCGAAGCTCAACGGTTCCTCATTAGTTGTTGTCTCTTCAACCTGAGAAATCACTTCACCTTGAATACTCTCGTCATTTGAAACAGCTTTTGTGTTGATTTCAGTTGCTTCTTCGGCTGCTAATAATGCTTGAGCGGTTTCAACCTCCTGTTGAGGAACAATTTCATCGACTACTTGAGGCATATCTTCAGCGGAAGGTTCTGCCATTTCTTCACCTTGAATAGCAGGAATTGTTTCAGTAATTGCCTCATCATGAGTACTTTCATGTTGAATTTCTTCTACTACCTCGGTTTTTTCCGATGGTTCGCTAGTAGGGTTCTCAGTAGCTTCCTTAGTATTTTCGGCATTGCCGAACTGATCGTTCTCGATCGGATCCTTCTGGTCTTTAATTTCCATGAGTAAGTGTGTTAACTAACTTAAATACAAGATGTAATAACAGAAAACTGTATATTTTTTCAAACCACGAAAATAAAGAATAACTACTATAACTCAAAGGGTTTTTGGAAAAAACCCTTTTTTTTCAAAATATTATCAAAATCCTTATAGCTATATTTGCTAAAAATTCAACTATGAAAGTTTCAAACCTGTGTGTTGCCGTGATTCAATCGGATCTGAAATGGGAGGATGTTGATTCAAATCTGCATCACTTTTCAAACACAATTAACTCTTTACAAAAGGAATACCATATTGTTTTACTCCCAGAGATGTTTACCACTGGATTTTCGATGAATGCCAGAAAGCTTGCCGAGCCTGTAAATGGTAAAACCACGAAATGGATGCTTTCACTTTCAAAATCGAAGAATTTTGCAATTGGTGGTAGTATAATACTAAAAGATGGTGACAACTATTACAACCGCTTTCTTTTGGTAACTCCAGAGGGTGAAATACATGAGTACAACAAACGTCATCTTTTCAGCTTGGGGAATGAGCATATTGAGTATTCGCCTGGAACAAAACGAGTAACGATTAACTATCTGGGATGGAGGATTTTACCTCAAATATGTTACGACCTAAGATTCCCTGTTTGGAGTAGAAATAGAAACGACTACGACCTTCTGATAAATGTTGCCAATTTTCCTGGAAGTCGTCGGGACGTTTGGAATACGTTACTGAAAGCAAGAGCTTTGGAAAACCAATGTTTTGTAGCGGCAGCAAATCGTGTGGGAAGCGATGGTATGGGTATAATCTATACAGGCGACTCGCAACTTATCGATGCCCGAGGAAAGATAGTAGCCCAACTTGAACCAAATAAGGAAGGTGTTATTACTGCATGTTTTAGTATTGATGAGCTTTATGATTTTCGAAAAAAGTTTCCTATCCTACCAGATGCCGATAACTTCGAAATAATTGTTTGATAATCTTCCAATTGAACTATTTTCAAGGACTTTCATTAATGGGTTCAAAAAAATGAGTCCAGAATGTGTTAAAAAGCATAAAAGTTCTTTATCTTGGCATTGTGATTAATGGGATTATTTTGTGCTTCTATTAACTATAAAGTATTCATATTTAATTATTTATTTTAATTTCTTTTCCGAAAGATGCGTGTTAAAGGGACAGCGGTAAAGTCGATTCTCGACTTCGTGATTATGAAATACCCCGATAAAGTCAATGAGTGGCTCAACGAGTTGACGCACTCTTCAAGGCTAATTATTGAGAATCCAATTCACGCAACTGACTGGTATAACATTGTTGATGGAGTTATTGAACCAACGAAAGCATTAGCAAGGGTATGCTTTAATGGTGATGGGTACAAAGCTGGATGGGAATCGGGTCGATTTAGTGCAGAAGAAGGATTGAAAGGTGTTTACAAAATTTTTTTCCGAATGGCAACTACTAAATACATCGTAGAGCGATCCGCCAAAATCCTTTCCGTGTACTATGAACCTTCTGAGGTAAAGATTAATGACGCTAGCGATAACCATGTGCATTTAACAATCTCTGTTCTTCCAACCATCGACCCTGTCCTTGAGGCAAGAATTGCAGGTTGGGTTCAGCGAGCACTTGAGGTAACGGGAGGGCGATCTGCGGTTGACGTCGATATCCCACATTCGCACACAAAAGGGGATAAGATTACAGAAATGTTCTTCAGGTGGTAAAAATAATATCTATGAAGCCGAAAAAATATATAACTTTTTATGATTCAATTGATTATATTAGTTTCACAGTTTAATAATTCATACTATGGCAAAAGAGAAAGAGAAAGAGAAAATAAAAGGAGTAATTGCGATTCTTACAGGAGGAGGAGATGTACCAGGGCTTAACCCTGCAATTCGTGCAGTTACCATCAGGGCACTTCGTGAAGGGTATAAGGTAGTAGGCGTTCGACGTGGTTGGGCGGGCCTAATAGAGATAATCCACGATAAGGATGCCGATAACAGCCAATGCTACGAGTGGCTTACCGAGGAAAGGGTAAATCGTTCCTTCAGAACCGGAGGGACATTCCTTCATACGTCTAGAACAAACCCATCGAAGGTAGCACGCGACAAGGTCCCTCTACACTTGAAGGAAAAGTATAACGATGAAATAAACGATCTCACCCCAGAGGTAATTAAAAGCCTCGACTTCCTTGGTATTGACTACCTAATTCCCATTGGTGGTGATGATACGCTAAGCTACGGGGTTAGGTTATACCAAGAAGGTGAGAAGGTTATTGCTATCCCAAAGACCATGGATAACGATGTACCGGGAACCGACTACTGCATCGGATTCAGTACTTGCATTACCCGTACAATTGCTATGACTGATATCCTTCGAACATCAGCTGGTTCCCATGAGCGTATTCTTGTCATGGAAGTTTTTGGTCGTTACGCTGGATTTACTGCGATGCTTCCCACCATGGCAGGAGTTGCAAACCGTTGCGTTATACCCGAGCACAAGTTTGACATTGAGCTACTCACAGAACTACTTGTTGATGATAGAAGCAAAAATCCAAGTCGCTACTCGTCGGTAATGATAAGCGAAGGGGCCACGTTCAAGGGGATGGATAAAATGGTATTCTCTGGGACAGAATTGGATGCCTACGGACATGCCAAACTGGGGGGAATTGGAGAAATTGTTTCTGAAAAGATTAAGGAACTCTCCCCAAAATTCAACAACGGGAAGCCAATAAACATTATTAATCAGAAACTAGGATACCTCGTAAGGGGTGGTGAGCCTGATGCTATTGACTCTATCGTGCCAATGGCCTTCGGTAATCTAGCGCTTGACCTAATACTTAAAGGTATTCATGGACGTCTGGTAGTTCTTAAGAATGGTAGATACGACAACATGCCCATTGATGTTGTTGTGAGCCAAAAGAAACTTGTTAATGTTACAAAGTTTTACAACACAGAGAGACTTCGACCATTCTATAAAAGTTTCGAAATGCTCCCGTTGTTCATTATGACAAGCGACTAAACGACCATTCTACAAAGCCTAATAGAATACCCGACCCACGGCTCTTCCTGTGAGTCGGGTATTTTGTTTAAAATTAATTTGTTATGTTATTCCTTGTCCTTGATTGGTTCTTCATTGTCCTTCATAGCGTTCTGATTATCTTCAACCTATTTGGTTGGATATGGAAAGCTACTCGAAGGTTAAACCTAGCAACCTTGTTGTTAACAGGGCTCTCCTGGATTGGTTTGGGGTTATACTATGGTATTGGATATTGCCCTTTAACTGATTGGCACTGGATGGTTCTCTCGAAAATTGGTAATACTCCACACACACCATCGTATATTGCTTACCTTATCCATCGTATGCTTGGGATAACAATAAGCACATCAACCGCCGATTGGTTAACACTTGGTCTTTTCCTTTGTGCCCTCTTCCTTTCTATCAAATTCAATTTAAAAAGGCAGAAAAAGAAAATCGATTAAATCTTCTTTTGGTTTAGAGCGGTTGCTATTTTTGAGGCTAATGAATGAAGTAAGTTTATATCCTCATCGGAAACCTCTGAAAGACGTTCGATTATTCGACCGTGAATAAGTGAATCGTTTGTAATACCAATTGAACTCAAAATCTCTATAACTTTGTTTTTCAGCGGTTTATATCCTGTATTATCAACACCCTTTAAAACTATTTGTTTTTCAATTTGTTTGATACCTGACAAGCTGTAAGCAATTACCATAACGGCTTGAGATAAGTTTAAAGAAGGGAAAGGGTTAGCGAGCGGAATTGTTACTACCCTGTCACAGAGGGCTATGTCATGATTTGAAAGGCCAGACTCTTCGCCACCAAAAACAATGGCAAGGCTCTCAATAGTATCTTTTTTTCTGTAAAGGTAATCTGTTATCTCATGGCATGGAATAACGTTCTGCTTCACCCAACGCTGTTTAGCAGATGTAGCAAGGGAAAAATCTATGTCAAGAAGGGCTTGCTCTAGTGAACTGAAAACCTGTGCATTGTCTAAAACTTCATGCGAGCCATGCGCAAGCATTTTTGCCTTATCGCAAAGATAATCGCAAGGTCTAACAAGGCGTAGGTTACTATATCCCATTGTTTTAATTGCTCTTGCAGCAGCACCAATATTTTCAGGAACTGTCGGATCAACTAAAATAAATGAGACATCCATTTCGTAGGGTTGTTGCAGAAATGTTAATCCTAAAGAATGAAAATGAATTCTGTTATCTATCTGAGGTCAACGATAACAATTCCTCTATGTTTATTCATTTCAAAGCTAAAATCGTCGTCCTTTAAAGGTGCATTGGGCTTGAACTTGTTAACCTCAATAATATAATTAATACCATCTTTCCCCTGATACTTAATTGAAACTGGTTCAAGGTTGTTCTTCTTAAATACAATTTTTATACTTGAATAAGAGACCGCTAAATCTTCTGGATATAAATCCACCTCGTAGTATGACACCCCACGATCAACCCTTTCTCCAACAAATTTCGACCTAAAATCCTTCTCGTAGTTTCGGAAAATCTGTGTTGGGTCATCAAAGAATCCCCCATCAAGAGTACTTGGTTTTGAGATTGTTACCTCGTTAGCTTCGGGGATATACTGCCATTTGGTTGTTCCGTCGAAATATACTTCCATTCCCATTAAATTCAAGCAATACATCTTACCTTTAAACTTCAGAGAACCTTTATGAGTATCGGAAAAGTTTTCTTGTAGATTTTCAAGGGTAAAGGTAAAATCGGCTTTTATTGTTTGATAGGTTTGCATTTTTTCGGAGAAACTCTTCACTAAATCCTTTCCCAATGGTGCTGTTTGCCCAAATGAATTTCCGAATGAAAGTGTTATGATGATAAAAAAGGTGAAAATCTTCTTCATATTCTATGATGTATTATTGTTTACTACTGTTTGATGCTTCGTCAATGCTTTTTAAAATATGCTCAAGCGACATTTCGTCCTGTATGAGTACCTGTCTTGCCTTGCTTCCTTCAAAAGGGCCAACAATTCCAGCTGCTTCAAGCTGATCAACTATTCTTCCTGCACGGTTGTAGCCAATGGAAAATTTTCTTTGAATTAAAGAAGTAGATCCCTGCTGATGCTGGATAAGTAGGCGAGCAGCCTCCTCGAATAGGTCGTCTCGTTTTTGGAGGTCAACATCAATAGGGTCCTCGGCTGTATCGCCTGTGTACTCAGGAAGAAGATAGGCAGTAGCATACCCTTTTTGGTTCGAAATATAATCTGTAATCCTTTCCACCTCAGGGGTATCGACAAATGCACATTGAACCCTTACCAAATCGTTGCCGGTTGAAACAAGCATATCGCCTTTTCCGATGAGCTGATTAGCACCTGGAGTGTCGAGGATTGTTCGGGAATCAATCATTGACGAGACCCTAAATGCAATCCTTGCCGGGAAGTTAGCTTTTATCACACCTGTAATGATGTTTGTTGTTGGGCGCTGAGTGGCAATAATAAGGTGAATACCAACTGCACGAGCAAGCTGAGCTATTCGTGCAATGGGAGTTTCAATCTCCCGACCTGCTGTCATTATCAAATCAGCAAACTCATCGATAATTACTACAATGTATGGCAGATAATGGTGTCCCTTGTTTGGGTTCAAACGTCTTGAAATAAACTTTTCATTGTACTCCTTGATATTTCTTACGTGAGCCGCTTTCAGAAGGTCGTACCTCGAGTCCATCTCGATGCAAAGAGAGTTTAGGGTTCTAATAACCTTTTGGTTGTCAGTTATTATGGCCTCCTCGGAGTCGGGTAATTTTGCAAGAAAGTGTCTTTCAATCTTGCTATAAAGTGTAAGTTCAACCTTCTTGGGGTCAACAAGAACAAATTTGAGCTGGGCTGGATGCTTCTTATAGAGTAATGAGGTGAGAATGGCGTTTAACCCAACCGATTTTCCTTGACCTGTAGCGCCAGCAACAAGAAGGTGAGGCATTTTGGCTAGGTCAATTACGTATGTTTCGTTGGAAATTGTCTTTCCTAGAGCCAAGGCAAGATCGAACTTCGACTCCTGAAACTTGGATGAGCGAAGAATTGAATACATTGAAACAACCTCAGGCTTCTGGTTGGGAACCTCAATACCTATTGTGCCTTTACCGGGAATTGGGGCGATAATTCTTATACCAAGAGCTGCAAGGCTCAAAGCAATATCATCCTCAAGGTTTTTAATCTTACTAATGCGAACACCTGGGGCAGGGACAATTTCATAGAGGGTAACAGTTGGACCAACAGTAGCCACTATCCTCGCTATCTGAATGTTATAATTAGCAAGGGTTTCAACAATCCTATTCTTATTGCTATGCAGCTCTTCCTCGGTAACAGGGGCCTGTCGGTTCTTGTAGTCCTCAAGAAGTTCAAGTAGCGGGTACTGGTAATTGGATAGTTCAAGAGTAGGATCGTAAAAATCTATTTCGGGATTGGAAACAACACCTTCTTCTTCTTCGGGAATTCTATTTACATCGAGTATAATTTCATCGGTTTCTTCGTTGCTAGATTCTTCTACTTCATTTTCAAGGACATTCTCATCAGAATCATCAATTTCAACAAAAATCTGTTCAGGTTCTTCCTCGGGTTTAGGAAAATTGAAGGTGAAATCGTTATCCTTATCCTCCTCTTTTTCAGTAGGTTTAATAACTTCTTCAATCTTATCTTCTTGCCTTTCATCAGATTCTACCACTTCCTTTTCTTCCTCAATCCTTTCAACAACAACTACTTTGCTATCGACTTCATCAACCTTCTTGGGTTTAGGAATCTCAGCCTTAATGTTCAACTGTGACAGATAGCTAATAGCGTGAATAAACTGATAAACGACTCCTTTAACAAATCGCTTTAACCAAACTAAAACAATGCTATTCAGATAGATGAGATATGCAAAGAGGGCTACAGTAAGAATAAAAGCTGTTCCAGCTTTACCAACGAATGCATTGAGCCATTGCGAAATGAAAAGGCCGTGATTACCCCCTAATCCGCTACCCAGATACCCTCCTGCTGTTCCAAAAAGAAATCCAAAAATTAACGAGAATAGGAGCATTCCAATGATACCCTTATAGGTTGTCTTTCGAAGGGAAAATATTTTTATTTTCAGCAATCGGAATCCTGCAATTAGAATAATAAACGGAATGATGAATGAAGAAATCCCGAACCATCGATTCATAAAAAGTGAAGAGAAGGAAGCACCAACCTTTCCTGCCCAATTGTTTACTCGAATACTAGCATCGGAAAAGATTGTTTGAAAGTTAAAGCTATGGTCAGAATGCCATGAAAACAGGTAAGAAAAAAATGCTATTGCAAGGTAAAATGCGAAAAGGATGGTAAAAAGACCTAAGGTGAATCTTACTCTTTCGTCCTCAAAAAAACTCTTCTTTAGCTTTTCGTCCCCTTTTGCAGGTTCTTTCTTGTCGTTACTTTTTGCCATTTTTTTTGTGGGTGACAATGGGCATCACAATGATGATTAAATAAGAGTGCAAAGTAAGGGAATAAATCTGAAAAAGCCTAAGTTGCTCTATTGAAAAAGATATACTACTTCTCTCATTGTTGCTTCATCAACTTGCTCGTAATCGTTTGGGATGCAAAATTCATCCTTTGAAAGCTTAGCGGGTTTAATGGAACTAGCAACAATACTCATTTTTTGGTTGAAAAGAATTACAGAGAACTTAAGCATAATCCCATCGATTTCTTCAAAAGGGGAATTGTAATTTGGTTTTTGGATGTGAATATCTTTTGTGTAAAGAATTTCGAAATTGAGGTTACTACTGTCGGCCGCTGAAGCAAAAACTCTATGGCAAGTCAATCCAAGGTATTCCTCTGTTTGCTCAGTTTCTTGAAAAGTTAGCTTTGGCATTGCATCGTATGCAAAGTGGTAACGACCGGGTTGAATTGGTTCCTTATAGTAAATCTTCTTGTTGAGAATTTTCATTAGAGTTATGTTGCTTTCAGAATCAATATCTTGAATAAACGAGAAAGAAAAGGCTCCAGAAAAAGCCTCGATTCGATTCAATGTATTATTATTTTTGAATCGAACTACCATCCTATCGGGTCGAGTATTTGAGTCAACTTTTAATGTATCATTCTCATTTCCAATGTATGTAACATTGTACTCGATTATTCCTTCACTAAAATCGCGACTTTTCAATCCACCTTTACAACCGACTAAAACCATAGATAAAACTGGGAGGAAGAGAAAGAGTTTGAACTTTAATAAACCCCTAATTGACAGATACATGCTATTAATTATTAATGTTTTTCTGAACAAATTTACAATGCAAATCAAAATGATTTGTTAAATCATAAAGATAACAAAAAAAACTTTTTCATTACTGTTTGATTGAATTATTAAAAAAAAAATGTTGATGCTACTTACTTAAGGAATGAAGGGCATTTAATCGACTTTATCCTCTTTTTTACGGGATCGGGGCATCCAAAAAGCCATGTGAAACTTAGCTCGTGACCTCCTCCCGATGAGATTAAAGTTAGAGGGGATGTAGTAACATCGAAGCTATATCGGAGTGCATATTGAGACTGCTGAAAACCAAATACAACAATTACAGCATCGATATTCTGAAAAGTATGCCTAACAAAAACACCTGCGAGGAATGGTATCTTGCTGAAATACCCACCAGCGATTATCTGCTTAAAAGGTCCTTGGATTTCGAAAAGAGCTACTGGTGTTATCGAAGCATTCTTTTCCCAATCGCTTTCTCTCCATGAGTCCTCTACAATAAATATGTAACCAGCATATCCAGAATACTTTATGCTAAACCGATTATTTGCTTCGCCGTAAAATCCGATTTTGGGTCTAGTTAGATGATTTACTGCAATACCACCAAAGAACTTCTTACTATAATCGAAGTTGATTCCAACGCCAAAATCGGGATAGTGTCTCAAATTCTTATCGGGAGGTGATGCGCTAGTAGGGTTGACAAACCCATGCTCAAAGTCGAGCTGATCGGCAAACTTCAGCTTGCTCCAATCTAAATATTGAAAGACATAGCTACCAAGTAGCCCGGCGCTACCGGTCCACTTATCGGAAAGCTTAACGCCCTTTGAGTAGGCAAAGGTTAGGTTATGTGTTTGTAGCATTCCTTCGCCTTGTGAATCGTGGGTGTATGAAAAACCCAAGCCCGATTCTATCCTGAAGGAGTACAGGTCGAGGAGCATTTTGGTTGTAATATAAGCCCTTGGCAGACTTGGCCACTGGTTACGATGGTATAACTTTATTCTTGGGCAAATGTGGGCTCCTGTAAGCGCTGGATTTAAGTAAAGACCAGAAGCAAAAAACTGAGAAAGAGTAACATCCTGACAAAAAGATACGTTTCTGTTTGAAGAAATAACAAACAGAACTACAAAAACAATATTTACAAATTTATATTTCAACGTTTTACGTATTGAAAACAATCATATTTGATTCCATCTTATCTTAAAAGCAAAACTGTCCCAGTACGATTAACCACCTTTCCATCAGCAGACTTATACTTAAATCTCCAAGCATAAACTCCACCTGGAGCTTCCTTACCACCTTTGATTGTACCATCCCATCCTTCCTCAACCTTTTGGGTGTGGAAAATTAACTCGCCCCAACGGTTAAAAATCCAAAACTCGTAGCCAATATCCCCCACCCCTTCGTCCCACCCAAAGATGGGTTTGAATACACCTAGACCTCCATTGCCATTATTACCTCCGTTAGACCCTGCACCTCCACCCAGAAAAGCATT
>CAYZSD010000023.1:0-31416 GCA_964481075.1 uncultured Rikenellaceae bacterium
CTAGCAGAAGTGAGCCCATTACTACCCATTCCGCTATTATACTCCTCTTCGTAGTTTGCCTTTCCGTATGATGCCAATCCAACTATAACATCTCCATCGCGAATGTTTGCATTATCAATAACATCTGCTCTTGGGATTCTGGCTGCAACGGTCGAATCAACGATAACTGTCCGAACAAGATCCCCAACATCAGCCGTTTCGCCACCCGAAAGGTGAATATTGATACCCATTGCTCTCATTCTCTCACAAAACTCATTTGTTCCGCTGATTATTGCTGATACCACCTCGCCCGGAATAAGATTCTTATTCCTTCCAATGGTTGAAGAAAGGATTATATTATCAGTTACTCCCACGCATAAAAGGTCGTCGGTGTTCATTACAATAGCATCTTGTGCTATGCCCTTCCAAACTGAGAGGTCGTTAGTTTCTCGCCAGTACATGTATGCTAGCGATGATTTTGTCCCCGCTCCATCGGCATGCATAACTAAACAGTACTTGGGGTCGTTGCTTAGCAGATCGGGTAATACCTTGCAGAATGCTTTTGGGAATAAACCCTTATCTAGGTTTGATATGGCAGCATGAACGTCCTCTTTAGAAGCAGAAACTCCACGCTGGGTATAGCGAAAGTCATTTGGCATTTCAAAAAAAGATGATGGTGTCTAACTTCTATTTTTTTAGGGTTAGCAATTTTTTCTTACTCTCGTTTATCCACTTCGACTCTTCAGGTGAATCTACCAGCCAAATTTTCAGGTCGGCATCCTTCTCCTCATCAACAAAATAGATTACAATATCCGCCTCCTTTGCTGAACGCATATCCATCCACAATCCCGTTCGTGTAATCTCCTTCTCCTCCCACACAAAACAAACCCAAAGATCTGCCTGATTTGGTTCATCAACAGCATAAACCTTAACTGTTGCCTCAGATGGTGAGTCGGCCTGATATACCTTTTGACCGCAAACAACTCCGTAAATCAAAGTAAATGAAAGAAGAAGAAATGCTCTAATCATCTTCAATTAATTGAATTATAAGTTAGGGTTTGTAATCGGTACTTAATACTCTAAACTCTGTTCTACGGTTTATTTGGTGTACATTCTCTTTCTCATCTTCAGAATTTAACCCATCGATAAGCTGTTGGTCAAGTTTTGAACCAACAGTAAGATAGGTAAACTGATTAGCGAGCTGTTGGTCAACAACCTTAGGTTGCGATTGAGCGTATCCTTTTGCTTTAAGCCTTTCGGCGGGAATACCTCTCTCAATCAAGTAGTTAACAACCGACTGAGCCCTCTTTTGGGATAAATCATAGTTATAGTCGAGTGTTCCACGGCTATCGGTATGAGCTCCAAGCTCAATAATAATCGTTGGGTTATCGTTGAGGATTTCAACAAGCCTATCCAGGGCTTGCATCGATTCGGGGCGAAGTTCCCATCTATTGAAATCGTAAAAAATGTTTGGTAGCTCAATGGGGCGTGCGGTTGAAGTAAGCTGAATTTTTGTTTTAAGGTCTTTACTTTCCTGCAACCCCCTTGTTGTTTCCCTTCCTTTTCCGTTGAGGAAGCCTTCCTTGGAGGCAATGAGCACATAATCGGTGTTTGGATTTAACATGAATCTGAAGGAACCCCTCTCGTCGGTTTTAGCATTTACAATAATTCCATCGCTTCCAATCATTTGAACCGAGGCATCGAGTAGTGGGCTGCCCGTTTTATCGTCGGTAACCTGACCAATTATGTTGAAGATGATTTCAGGCAAATAGAAAAGATATATATTATCGCCTCCTCGTGAACCAACATCCCTTCTGCGCGATGAAAGGTAACCTGCTTCTCGTTCTTTCTCGAAAATTATACCGAAGTCATCGGCTGGCGAATTGATTGGGAAACGCATATTTTCTACATCCCAGCCTGTACCCCCATCTTTTGGTTTTGCTTTAAAAATATCAAGACCACCCATACCTGGTAGTCCGTCGGACGAGAAGTAGAGCGTCCCATCGGGGTGGATGAACGGATACATCTCCTTGCCCTTCGTATTGATATCAGGTCCAAGATTTATCGGTTCACCCCAATTGTCAGAAGCTGACGTTCTGGTAACCTTCCAAATATCAATGTCACCATATCCGCCTGGAATATTACTAGCAAAGTAGAGGGTTAGGCCATCGTGTGAAATCGATGGATGGGCTACAACCATGCTATCGGCTGCAATGGATATTGGCTCAGGACTGAGCCAGCCCTCTTCGCGCCGTTCGCTAACCATAATGTCACACCCAAGCTTATTCCGCTTACTTGCTCTGCATCGGGTAAAGTAAAGCTTGTTGAAATCCGATGATAACGAGGGTGTCCCTTCATCGTAGGCCGTATTAATTGTTTCGTCAAGCTTTTGGGGTGCGCTCCAGTTACCTCTACGGTCGCGCTGAGCGACAAAGATATCAGTAAATTTCTCCCCTGTTCCAGCATGCTTCTTCGATCCTGTTGCCTCATCGCGAGTGCTTGTAAAGAAGATAATTGAGTAGTCCGACGACCCATATGCTGGGCTAAAATCGCTACTCTTGCTGTTTATTGCCCTCATACTAATTATCTCGTATCCAGCAGGACTTTCTATCCATTTTTTTGCAAGCTCACACGATTCTATGCCCATCTGTGTACGAGGATCGTTTGGAACAAGCTCCTTATACTTTTGATACTGTTCAAGAGCTTCATCGTATTTTTCTCCCATCTTCAGCATTTCGGCATAGAAGAAAAATACTTTTGGATCGGGAGGATCACGTTGGATAGCTTTGGAATACCAAATTTCAGCTTGCCTTGCATTGCCTATTAATCGGTAGCAATCACCAATTCTTGTAAGGTAGAAGCCCATTTCTTCCCTGGGAACTTTATCAAGGTCGCGCCGATACAAATCAATTGCATCAAAGTATCCACCTGCTTCATAAAGGGCATTGGCTCTTCGTATTCGGTTGGTTTGCGAGAAGCCTTCGAAGCTAAACCCAAACATGATAATTACAACAATAATCCTCGAAATGCAATTCATCATTCTCATGAATTTCTTTTCAACTAATTCCTTTATACCTAAAAAAACACCCAGTATATTAATAACCGAGTATTCACAAAAAAAGTCTATGGCTAAACTTTGTAAAAGTAAAAATAATTTCTAAAACAAACTGCACTTCTTGCCTTATTTTAAAAAGGAGACTGCCTAAAAATGACCAATTGAATTTATTGATACATTTAGGCAACTCTTTACTTCAACAATGGTAAGGAGTTTTGAAAAGTGGCTATCTAATGAAAAGCAGCTCTCGGTATTTTGGAAGAGGCCAAAGCTGATTGTCAACAATGAGCTCAAGTTTATCGATGTGGTACCTTATCTCCTCAACGTACACCTTAATATCCTTTGAATATTTCTCAGCTCTTAAATGAATTTCCTGTATCTGATTGATATCCTTTCTCTTGTCAACCATACACTTTACCATCTCTCTAATTGCCCTCACATGCTCCGAAATCTTTCTGATAGATTGAAGTTGTGGGCTGGCAAGCTCTTCGTATTCTTCCTTCGAAAAGAGTTCGTTTATTCCCTTAACATTTTGTATTAGAATATTTTGATACCCCAGTACCGTTGGAATGATGTGGTTAATCGCAAGATCTGCCAGAACTCTCGATTCTATTTGAACCTTTTTCACAAAAATTTCATTGCGAATTTCATAACGCGCATGTAGCTCCCTATCCGAAAGCACCGAGAATTTTCTAAAAAGTTCTTTAGATGAAGGATGCAAGAATGTTTTAAATGCCTCTGTTGCATCTGGAATATTTGGTAGCCCCCTCATTTTTGCTTCTTCAATCCACTCCTGGCTATAGCCATTCCCTTCGAATCTAATTCTTTTTGAGTCAATTATGGCTCTCCTGATGCACTGAAGGATTGCTTCGTCCTTCTTGATTCCTCTTTCAATGAGGGTATCAACATCCACCTTGAACTGAGTAAGTTGCTCTGCCATTGCAGCATTTAATGCTATCATTGGCGAAGCGCAGCTTGCCGAAGATCCAACGGCTCGAAACTCGAAGCGGTTCCCTGTGAAAGCAAAAGGAGAGGTTCGGTTGCGATCGGTATTGTCGAGCAGAATTTCTGGAATTTTACCAATGATGTCAAGCTTTAACTCGGTCTTCTCATCGGGAGTCATTTTGTTATCATGAACTTTTTCCTCCAGCTCATCCAGAACAGCACTCAGGGTTTTCCCTATGAAAACCGACATTATTGCTGGAGGTGCTTCGTTGGCCCCTAACCGGTGTGTGTTCGCTTCGCTTGCTATACTTCCTATCAGCAAAGCAGAATGATCGTGCACTGCTTTAAGTGTATTCACAAGGAAAGTGAGGAACTGAAGGTTATTCTTGGGTGTACCCCCAGGCGAAAGCAGGTTTACACCTGTACTAGTTAGCAACGACCAGTTGCAGTGCTTCCCTGAACCGTTAATTCCCTTAAAGGGCTTCTCGTGGAACAGAACCCTAAAATGATGCTTCCGGGCAATTTTATCCATAAGCGACATGAGCAGCTGGTTGTGGTCAACGGCAAGGTTGGCCTCCTCGAATATTGGAGCACACTCAAACTGATTAGGTGCCACCTCGTTATGACGTGTTTTAATTGGAATTCCAAGCTTATAGCACTCAACCTCAAAGTGCTTCATGAATGCACTCACCCTTTCGGGGATTGACCCAAAGTAGTGGTCTTCAAGCTGTTGGTCTTTTGCGGCGGCATGTCCCATCAGGGTACGTCCGGTAAGAACAAGGTCTGGACGAGCATTGTACAACGATTCGTCAACAAGAAAGTATTCCTGCTCCCACCCAAGCGTTGAAAAAACCTTCTTTACATCCTTGTCAAAGTAGTTACACACCTCCGTTGCAGCTCTATCGAGTGCAGCGAGTGACTTCAGATGAGGTGTTTTAAAATCCAATGCCTCTCCAGTATAGGAAACAAAAATTGTTGGAATGCATAAGGTTTGCTCAAGCACAAAAGCAGGCGAGGAAGGATCCCAGGCGGTATATCCCCTAGCTTCAAACGTGTTGCGAATACCTCCACTAGGAAAACTTGACGCATCAGGCTCCTGCTGAACCAATAGATCACCGCTAAAGTTTTCAAAGGCAAAACTTTCTTTGCCAAGGGTGAAGAAAGAATCGTGCTTTTCAGCAGTTGCTCCATTTAGAGGATGAAACCAGTGTGTATAGTGGGTCGCTCCCAATTCCATGGCCCACGATTTCATGCCTGCGGCAACTTGCCCTGCAATCTTTCGATCAATCCTTCGGCCCTCATCAATTGAATTAACAACACTTTCAAAAGCTTCGCTTGAAAGGTATCGTCGCATTTTTTCACGGTCGAAAACATTCACCCCAAAGTATTCCGATACTTTCGATGTGGGTAAAGTAAAATTTAAAGGAAGCCGACCAAACGCTTCCTCTACTGCTCTAAAACGAAGTTGTGGCATAGGAATTTTTTTTGTATTCAGAGCACAAAAATACAAACATTTTTCACTTAGCCACATATAACACGGGGTCGTTTATTGATTTTGTCTGTTTTTTTTCGTTCACCCCCGCGCTAGTCGGGGTATAAGTAGATTTTTTTATATGTTTTGCCAAAGAAGATAGAATTCACTTATGATACTATAGTTTTTTGCATAAAGAATATTAATTCTATCCATTACCGCTACATCAAGATCACTTCTCTTGGAAACCTTATACGGGGGGAATACCCCTCGCTTAATCTTAGGAAGCCCTTGAAGATCAATCTCTGGGTGTTCAATGTAGCCAATCCAGGTGTATCGCCCAACAAGAACCCCAAACGATTTCTTGAATACAAACCAGTACTTTCGAATCAAAAGCACTAGCAACGGCGCAAATAAAATGAAGAAAAAAGCAGTTGATAGATCGAAGAAACGCTTCTGCCTCCTGTTGGATGCCTTAGAAATGGCACTAAACTCAATGGTATAGAGATCTCCAGCAGTATCAATAGAGTTGCTTCCAATAATCGAAAGGCTATCGGGTGGTGCAATTTTATAATCAACTCCCATTTGAACAAGAGAAAGCATCGTTTTTATGATATCTTGCGAGGAAATGTCGCCAGAACAAAAAATAATTTCATCGGTGTTATTTACTCGCACAAACTCTGGAAGCTGATTTATGGTTGCTATTTGCTCGCTATGGGTTGTTTTGTTTGAAGGTGAAATCTGTCCAACAAATATATGCTCAATCCCAGCCTGTTGAATTATTCCCAGAACTCTTTCAACTTCGTTTGGGGTCCCAACAATAGCTATTCGTTTCCTCTTCCTGAAAGCACTAAAAGCATCCTTCTGGTAAACACCAAAAATAATATTAGCTAGCTGGAGTAACAGAATCGACCAGGCTGTTGTTAGAAGTATTATTGCTCTTGAAAACCTGACGTCTTCTGGGAGAAGAGCATATCCAGCAAGAATGATGAGGGTGCCGATGCTAATTCCCTTTGTGGATGCGAATAATCTTCTCGGTCGATCGTACGCACCAGAAAGCCAGCAACTTAAAACCCAAATGCTGATATAAACCCCCGATAATAGAATCACCAGCTTATCTGGGTAAACATCATGAGAATTGAACCTATGCAGCTCCCAAAAAGGGATGATAATCGAAATTCCTATTGCAATTATTGCTGCATCAGTAATTGGTTGCCAAACCCTTTTAAGGAATCGTTTGGCTATGCTCAGGAAAGCTCTAAAATAGATTGCAAGGTAAATCAGAGCAATGTAAAGCGATGCATTCTTTCGGCTAAAATGTTTACGGGCAAAAATCATCATTGCCTTGTAGAAGATGAGAACATAGTTGATGCTACCCTTCTTTGTGCTCTCGCCCTTATAGTGGATTATGGTGGTTTCGTGGAGGTAATAGTTCTTGAATCCCTCCAAAAGGATTCTATACGAAAGGTCAATGTCCTCGCCATACATGAAGAATGTTTCATCAAGAAGACCTACCTTATCGAGTACATTTTTTCTGATAAACATGAAAGCTCCAGGTAGGATTTCTATCTCGTGGGTTTTGTTCTCATCGAGATGACCTAAGTGATACCGTGCGAATACTTTTGACTTCGGAAAAAGCCTTGACAAGCCAAAGATTTTGTAGAATGAAACCATTGGTGAGGGTAAAGCTCGTTTCGATTCGGGAAGAAAGTTCCCCTTGCCATCGATCATCTTAACAGACAAGCTACCCGCCTGGGGATTTCGATCCATGAAGCTTATACACTTCGAAAACGTATCCTCTTCAACGACAGTATCTGGATTCAGTAATAGCACATATTCGCCTTGGGTATGGCGAAGCGCCTGGTTGTTTGCAAATGAAAACCCATGGTTTATTTTATTTTCGATGAGCTTTACCCACGAGAAACGTTGTTGAACCATTTGGCACGAACCATCGGCCGAAGCATTATCAACCACAAAAACCTCTCCCTCAATGCCCTTAAGAGCTTCCTGTACTGAAATCAAGCATTGCTCCAGAAAAAACTTCACATTGTAGTTTACAATAACAACCGAAAGCTTCATCGATTCACGAGCTAAATGGGTTAATCACAAGATTATCTTGCAATAAAAAACGAATCAAAAGATGCCGCAGTATCTCAAAATTTCTAATCCTTCAAAAAAATTGTAGCATCCCTTTCGGGCCCAACGGACAGCACAGTAACCGGCACACCCACCTCATTCTCAATAAAACCAATGTATTCATGCAGCATTACAGGTAAATCATTCTTGACCTTCAACTTGCTTATCGGAGTATTCCAACCCTTTAGGCTTTTATATATGGGTTCAATTTTGGTGCTTATATCGAATGGGAAATGAGTGGTTTCTTTTCCTTCCACCCGATAGGCTGTAGCAACCTTTATTGTTTCGAACCCATCAAGCACATCGGCTTTTGTCATTATAAGTTCATCTACCCCATTAATCATAATAGCATACTTAAGCGCCACCAGGTCAAGCCATCCACATCTACGGGGTCGTCCAGTTGTTGAACCATACTCTCGCCCAACATCCCTAAGCGTTTGTCCTGTTTCATCGTTGAGTTCAGTAGGAAAAGAGCCCGACCCGACTCGTGTACAGTAGGCCTTCACAATCCCATATACTTTACCAATCTTCGTTGGGGCTATTCCAAGACCAGTACATGCTCCTGCACATATTGTGTTCGAAGAGGTAACAAAAGGATAAGAGCCAAAATCGATGTCTAACAAAGCACCCTGAGCACCTTCGGCAAGGATCTTCTTACCTTGCAGTATATACTCGTTTACATGATACTCTGAATCAACTAGTTGGAATTGCCTTAGAGTATCTAGGGCAGAAAACCAGGCCTCCTCATGCTGCTCAATATTCGATTCGAAATTGTACTGCTTGAGAATCTCGACATGCTTTGCTTTGAGCTGATTATACATTTTTGAAAAATCTGCACTTAGCAGGTCGCCAACACGAAGCCCGTTCCTTCCAGTCTTGTCCATGTAAGTTGGCCCAATGCCTTTGAGAGTTGAACCAATTTTTGCTTTCCCTTTTGCAGCTTCCGATGCTGCATCGAGTTCACGATGTGAAGGGATGATAAGGTGCGCCTTCTTTGAGATTAATAGCCTTTGAGTAGGTTCCACCCCAAGGTTACGAAGCGCAGTGATCTCCTGGACGAAAACCACTGGGTCCAACACAACGCCATTACCAATTATATTCTGAGCGTTAGAATGAAATATGCCAGAAGGGATGGTATGTAAAACATGCTTTATGTTGTTAAACTCAAGGGAATGACCAGCATTGGGTCCGCCTTGAAATCGGGCAATAATTTCATAGTTTGGGGTTAGAACATCAACGACTTTCCCTTTTCCTTCATCTCCCCATTGAAGGCCTAAAAGAACATCAACTTTACTCATAGCTTGAAAGTAATATCTTTATAATCGAAATAAATGCCGGATTCATGCCCGGC
Organism: uncultured Rikenellaceae bacterium; assembly: GCA_964481075.1. Classification (GTDB taxonomy): domain Bacteria; phylum Bacteroidota; class Bacteroidia; order Bacteroidales; family Tenuifilaceae; genus MWFE01. The sequence continues at coordinate 8,938 of CAYZSD010000023.1, forward strand.
ATTATAATGCTTTTGAAGTTTTAAAGATAACTTTTTTATGTGGAAAACAATATAAAAAAATGAGAAGAAACTTGAAATGTTATGACTTTTTCTGAATACATTGAAGGCATGTTCCGTAGATGTACAACGAATGGTGAGACACTCTAAAGTTAACTAAACGGGATGCACTATCTTTAATTTCCTGTATTCTAGGATCGCAGAACTCCGTTACGGCTCCACAGGTAGTACAAAGAAGGTGATCGTGTTGCTTACACTCAAACGCTTTCTCGAACTGCGCAATGTTCTTGCCGAATTGATGTTTAATCACAAGGTTGCATTCAAGGAGGAGGTCTATTGTGTTGTACAATGTTGCTCTGCTTACCTGATAGTTCTTGTTCTTCATAAAAATGTAAAGGGTTTCGATATCGAAATGACCCTCACGAGAGTAAATCTCCTCGAGAATAGCAAAACGTTCGGGCGTCTTTCGAAGACCCTTCCTTGTAAGATACTCAACGAAAATGTTCTTCACCGAATCGATTGTTGAACTACATCCCATGGTCGTATAGTTTAAATTTAGAACAGATAAAAATAAGCCTAATTTTAAAAACTTGCAAAAACAATTAAAAAAAAGGGAAAGTCTTTCGTTAAAAAATTGAAAATTGTTTGTTGATTTTAGCTGTCGAATTGCTCAATTCGCTTTACAGAATACACCCCCTTGATTTTCATGACGTTTCCAATCAGGTTGTTAAGGCTTGTCGAGTCATGAACGTAAAGATCGATGGTTGATTCAAACACCCCATCATGGCTCTCGATATTGAATTTACGAATATTCACCTTTAGTTCATCGGAAATAATTTTTACCAACTCGCTAAGAATACCTAGTCTATCCATCCCAAGAACTTCAATTCGAGCAAGGAACGAAAGAACCTTGTGCTGTGTCCATTTTGCGGCAACAATTCTGTCGCCATGACTCGACATTAGTCTAATTGCTTCAGCACAGGTAACCTTATGAATAATAACGTTTTCTTCAAGCGTTAAATAACCAATCACATCATCGCCTGGGATTGGATTGCAGCACCGTGCAACAACATAAGATGTATTCTCTTCATCATCGAATTCACGTAGAAGGAAAGGTTGTTTAGGGTCGAATTTTGTGCCTTTAACTTCAAGCTTATCTTCCTTCGCTTCCTCACTTTTCTTTCGCCAAATCTTCTGCGAATTCTTCTGGAATCGTAGTTCCCAGTAACGAACCCACTTGTTCTTTGTATTTTTCTTGAGAATCTTCTTTAGGTTGTCGAGCGAAATGAGTCCTGAACCAACTTTGCTGTAAAGTTCTTCTTTACTTAAAACATCGTAGGCAGGGATTATTTTCTTAAAAACCCTTGAGGAAGGTGGTACTCCGAGTTCTGCAAGCTTCTCTTCAACCAAATTCTTCCCTTTCTCAATTCTATTCTTGGTCTCCGCTTTATAGGCCACCTTTATTGCCGATTTGGCTTTGGCTGTGGATACATACTTGAGGGCATCCCACGATGGCTTTTGGGTTGCTGCCGTTATTATTTCTACTTGATCGCCACTATTAAGGACGTGACTCAAAGGAACAAGCTTATGATTAACCTTTGCTCCTATAGCCTTATTCCCTATTTCGGAGTGTATTTCATAGGCTAGATCCAGAGCGGTTGCACCTTTTGGAAGTGTCCTCGTTTCTCCCTTGGGCGTGAAAACAATAATCTCGGAAGTGAATAGGTTTAGCTTAAACTCGTCAAGGAATTCGAGGGCATCGGTTTGGGGGTTCTCAAGCATAACCCTTATCTGCTTGATCCACTTATCTAACTCACTTTCCTGGTGCTGCTCATGATCATCACTTTTATACTTCCAATGTGAAGCAAAGCCCCTTTCAGCAATCTCATTCATTCTTCGTGAACGAATCTGAACCTCAATCCATTGCCCGTGAGGACCCATTACCGTGCAATGGAGCGCCTCGTAGCCATTGGCTTTGGGAGTGCTTACCCAATCGCGGATACGATCGGGCTTTGGTTTATATATGTCTGATATTAAGGAATATATATGCCAGCATTGTGTTTTTTCTGGGATATGTGGGTAAGGTTCAAAAATTATTCGAATTGCCAGCAAATCATATATATCCTCGAAAGCAACGTTTTTAGTCTGAATTTTTTTCCATATCGAATAGATTGACTTAGGCCTCCCGTTAATTTCAAACTCTATGTTATTCTCTTCGAGCTTGTGGATGATAGGTAGCGAAAAAGAATTAATTAGCTGCATCCTTCGCTTCTCTGAGCCCTCAATTTTCACCTTAATGTCTTCGTAAACGGCTGGATACCTATGTTTTAAACTTAAATCCTCCAGCTCAGTTTTGATGGTGTATAGTCCAAGCCTATGCGCTAAAGGTGCGTAAAGGTATATCGTTTCTCCGGCTATCTTCATCTTCTTGTGCTCAGGCAAGGAGTCGAGGGTCCGCATATTGTGCAGCCTGTCGGCCAGCTTAATAAATATCACGCGGATATCATCGCTAAGTGTAAGAAGTATCTTTCGGAAGTTCTCAGCTTGTGCCGATGAGTTTGCATCGAAAACCTCAGAAATTTTGGTTAAGCCATCAATAATTTTGGCAATGGTTTTCCCAAAAAGTCGCTCAATATCATCTATGGTGTAATCGGTGTCTTCAACCACATCGTGAAGCAATGCACAAGCAATCGACTTGGAATCAAGTCCAATTTCGTGTGCTACAATTCTAGCAACTGCTATTGGATGAAGGATATAGGGCTCCCCCGACTTACGCCGAACGCCCTTGTGGCTTTCGTATGCAATGCCAAAAGCCTTCTGAATAAGCTTCAAGTCCTCTTCCGACTGACATCGGGGACAATTGGCTATCAGCTCATCAAACTGACCATAAATCAATTCCTTTTCATCATCTGAATGGTTGCTCATGCGAAAGCCAATGCTTGAATTGTGTTAATAAATGAGCAATAAAAATAGCTTCAAAAGGTTATCAAACTACAAAAGAGGCAAAATATATTTTTCTCCCTTTTTTAAAAACCAAAAACTACCTTCGAAGGATTAGGTCTGATGACTGAAGCACTTTGGATCTAAGGTTTGGGGAAAGGTCTGGGTTTTCGTTTAACCATTTCTCAACGATCAGCTTAGCCTCATGTGATGAGTGCCCAGCCATGATAGCATCGAGCCAGTTTTTGGGGAAGAAAATGTCTCCAGTACGCTGAATGTCGGGTAGCATACTTAGCATTGGTTCAATAAGAGTTACACTATTATCGCTTCGAAGGGGGTGATGTACAAGTGCAATTGCATCAACAACCCACGGCTCTGGCTTTCTGTTCTGAGGATGCTTTAGGTTCTCGAAAAACACCATCCTCTGCTCAATCCTATCCGATGCTGCTGGAAGTATAAACTGAAATCGTTTAGCTCGATCGGGGTTCACAATTCTTCCTAGTTCCTTCGTCGCAATTTCATCGTAAAGGTGAGGCTTGCGTATCATGAGTTCAAACGCTAGGTTTGTTCTTTCATCCTCATTTAACAAATATCCTTTGTACCGTTCTTCATCCCATGCCTTTAAAAGCAAATCGAAGGAATTATTTGAAAGAAAAACCTTTGTCAAACAGCTAAAAAAATTCTTTTTCTCATTGCTCGATAGATTGCTATCCAACCTCTCCCAAAGAAGCCTCTCAACCTTATCTACATAAAGTTCCCTTTGTTTGAAATCTAAAAGTTGCCACCAAGCAACTAAGAGGTTTTGAAGTAAATATCCCCTCACCTGGGGTTGCTCCTCCAGTGCAATACTTTCTAGTAAGAAGTTAAAGTAATCATCAATGCCTATTAAACGCTCAACTGCCAATTCAAATAGTGAAATTTGGGTTGAAGCCCTTGCCCTTGCATCGGGTATTCTGTTTAGCTCGTTACTAATCCATTGAAAAGCCAAACTATCGGGCATAAAACAACCGTAACCCATTCCATCTGTATTTATTAGCAACCCAGAATCCTCCTTTCTGGGAACATCAAGGAGTAGGTGCTGAGGTAAATGGTCAATGAGATAATGTGTGCCATTCGGAATATTCGTTTCGTATGTCGCTACTTCAATCATCATGCTTGGAACAAACCCTTTTTCAATTGCAAGACTAGTTCCAGCGATTAACCCATTCTCATCATTCAATAAATTCCATCGAATAATTGGACGACCAACCTCAAGAGTCCATGTTTTAGCCCAAACCTTAAGGTCGAGAATTGTATGTTTATCTAGTATTGCAATAAGATCGTCCCAACTTGCATTACCCATGTAGAAACCCGAAAGGTATTCCCTTACTCCATCACGAAAAGGTTCTTCCCCCATCTGAGCCACAAGCTGCTTCATCATAATGGGTGATTTATGATATATTATATCTCCGTAAAGCGTACCGGCAAGCAAAAGATTATCAAGCCGTTGTACGATTGGATTTGCTCCCCTTGTCCTATCCACCGAAAATGCTCGGGGAAAGTGTGAGAGTATAAACGCCAGCTCATGGTCAATATCCTGAAACTGGGGGTTAACAATAAGATCGGCCATGAAACCAGCAAACACCTCCTTAAGCCACACATCGTTGAACCATTGCATGGTGACTAGGTTGCCAAACCATTGATGTGCAACTTCGTGAGCTATCAAGTTGGCTTGTCTTAATCGATGCTCAATTGAGGGGTTTTCATCAAGCAGAAGACGACTATCACGATAGAAGATAGCACCTGGATGCTCCATCCCACTATACTGAAAACCAGGGATAAGTACAAAGTCTAACTTCTCGAAAGGATATGGAATCTGTGTGTACTCCTCAAGCCAATCTATTGCCTCTGAATGTATTCGGAAAATATCATGAATATTCCTATCTAATTTCTTCTGGTCTGTTTCCCTATGATACAGCCTAAATGTTCTTTCTCCAACAGTTTTGGTAACCTCCTTAAAATCACCCGCTGCAAAGGCAAAGAGATAGGTACTTATGGGTTTTGTTGATTCGAAAACGAACCTTTCACCTTCAGAAAAACTGTTCTTTGAAAGATTTTTTCCGTTTGATATTGCTGTCCAAGTCCTTGGAATATCGAGTGTTAGATTAAATACTGCCTTAATATCTGGTTGATCGAAGCAAGGGAATACCGTGGACGCCCTATCGGGAACAAGCAGTGTATATAGGAACTGTTCGCTTCTATTTAAAGAACCATTGTTTGCAATAAATTCTGCTGTAATTGTATTTGTTCCTCGGTTAGTGAATTTTTTCGGAATGATGATATGCCCGTTTCTGAAAGTAATCGGAACAACACCTCCATCGTTACTCACAGACACGAGAAAAGAAGGAATAGCCCTAAAATCCAATGTCACATCATGGCTCCTGGAAAGAGTAAATTGAACTTGAACCGTGCCCGTAACAGGATTGTTTAAACTCTCAGGAATTATGAAGGCAAGGTTATAGTGAACATTGCTTATTAAATCCTTACGTTCTTTGGCAAGTTCAATCGAAACCCCTTCTCCAACTATTTCTCTACTGCACGATGCAGTCAGCAAAACAATTGCAATAAGTACAAATCGTAACATGATTTTTTGTTGAGCAAGATAAGAAATTCGTGTTAGTTTTTTAACTATTTTTGAATGTAGAAGAAAACGACATCCCTCAGTTTTTGTATTATACTGGATATGTGCTAACTAGAACCGTATTCTGGGTTTTCATAGGTAAAAATTAATTGGTTTTTTTGAATGCAAAACGAAAGGTATATACGACAGCTAAAAGTTCCCGAATTTGGAAAAACAGGTCAAGACAAACTCTCTAAAGCCAGAATATTAGTTATTGGGGCTGGTGCGTTGGGTTGCCCAACTCTCCTGTACCTTGCTGCTGCTGGAGTTGGTACTATCGGTGTTTTAGATGGGGACGATGTATCGATTACCAACCTCCATCGACAGGTTATGTATAATACCGACGACATTGGAAAACCAAAAGCAATAGTAGCAAGCCAACGGATGAAAGCAATGAACCCAAACATTGTTGTTAATACAATGCCCGTTAGGCTTCACAGGGGCAATGCCATTGAGATTTTTACCAATTATGACTTAGTTGTAGATTGCACAGACAACTTTCCTTCTAAGTTTCTTGTAAACGATGCCTGTGTAATGCTTGGAAAACCTTGTATCATTGGGGGAGTAATGCAGTTCTCAGGGCAATTTTCGGTTTACAACTACAACAACGGCCCAACCTACAGGTGTCTTGTTGAGGATGAGCCCGACCCCCTTGATGCTCCATCGTGTGCCGAAGCAGGTGTTATCGGCATGATTCCAGGAGTAATTGGATCGATGCAAGCACTGGAAGCTTTGAAAATTGTTTCTGGCATTGGGAAAACTCTCTCAGGCCGTTTGTTGCATTTCGATGGACTCACAATGACTTTCACAGAATTTGAGATAAATCTAAATCCCAAAAACCTTCATATAAAGCAACTTCCTGACTACGAGCTATCTTGTCCCGATTCAATCCTACACGATAGGGAAATCACGCGAGAAGAATTCCTCAAGATGCTAAGGATCAAAAAACCACCGAAAGTTCTTGCTTTTGCCGATGATGGCAACCCAATTGATTTCAAATCATATAAATTGAACACGATTCCGCTATATGAGCTCCCAAACATTATTGGCAACCTAAACTCTGATGAGGTTGTTGTTCTAGTCTGTGAACATGGCATAAAAAGCATGTCTGCACTAAAATACCTTGTGGTAAAACATAGATTTCAAAATGTTTTTCATGTTAAAGATGGAATTTATGAAATTAATAATTTAACCTAAACCTAATAAGAATTGTGCTATGAAAACACAAACCGAAACGGTCATAATGACCATCTACCTCAGTTCAACCGACAAATTTCGTGGAAGTTTACTCTACGAAGCCATAACCATTGAAGCCAAGAATTTTGGGATAACAGGAGCAACGGTTTTTAATGGCTTGATGGGCTTTGGTGGTAGCAGTACCAACAAACCAATTAAGTTTTGGGAACTCAAGGAAAAGGCACCCATAGTTATTCAGCTTATCGACGAACGGGCAAAGGTTGAAAGATTTCTTTTCCACATCAGACCCTGGTTCGAAGAAGCCCAAAAAGGGCACATGATAACCATAAATCCAACGCAAATAGTGCAAACAAAAGAAAGTCTAAGTTCTTAACCCACGAATTGTTAAAAAAAATTAACAATTCGTGGGTGTGTTATCATATAAAGTGTTATTTTTGCAATATACTTCAACTAACTTAAACCAATAAACCAATGAAGAAACTATCCTACTTAATGGTACTTGCAGTACTTTTTGCTTTTACCTATTGCAGCGCCCCAGCTGAAAAGAAAACAAAAGAATGCGAAGAGAAACAGGAAGTAGAGCAAGTTGAACAGGAAGGTGTGGAAGAGGAAGCTCAAGCTGAAGAATCAGAGGAAGTGGCTGAAACAGAGGAAACAGAGTAGTTGTCATCCTGTAATCCTTTTCTGCCAGCAAGAGAGCCATACGAATAATTCGTATGGCTCTCTTGTTTTTAGATGAAAAAAAAATAAAAACATAAGATTTTTAAAAACCAAACATTTCGCTCCTTGTTTAATTTAACAAATTACATTAGGTTTGTAGTTTAACTGAATAGGGAAATTAGGTATCACAAGAATAGCTATGAACAAGGTAAAGCTTAATGTACTGGGTATTTCATATAGCCAAACGCAATCAGGGGCTTATGCCCTTGTGCTTAGTGAAGAGAACGGTAAGAGACGCATTCCAATTATTATTGGGGGCTTCGAAGCTCAAGCAATTGCAATTCAACTCGAAGGGTTAACACCGCCTCGCCCATTAACTCACGATCTTTTCACCAATTTTGCCAAATCTTTTGCAATAGACCTTCTTGATATACAGATATATAAACTCGAAGAGGGGGTGTTCTTCTCGAAGCTACACTGCGACAACGGCAAAAAAGAGGTGTTCATTGATGCTCGAACCTCCGACTCAATCGCTCTTGCCCTTCGCTTTGGCTGCCCAATTTACACAACAGAAGATATTCTAGAAAAAGCAGGGATTGTTCTTGACATTGAAGAAGGCGAAGGAACTACTTCTTCCTCAGAAAAAGAAGAACCCCTTAAAAAGGATACCGAAACCGATGCTCTCCGACACCTCTCTGTTGAAGAACTAAAAATTATCCTCGAAGAGGCCATAAGCAACGAAGACTACGAGAAAGCCTCACGAATAAAAGCCGAACTAAACAAACGTACTTGAAAACAACACTTTAGGTTATGATTAAAAAACTTTTTTATGGGCTAGCCATAGGAATCGTACTGATTGGCTTTGCTGTAACAACTGCTAACAGCAAGTCGAACGAAACCGAACCAACAAGCAGCGACACCACCCAAGTAGTTGAGGTTGAAAAGACTATTCTCTCAGAAGAGGCTTCACAAACGGGTTCAAAGCCCGTTAACCAACTCTTGATGGAGAAAAAAACCTTTCAATTCAACCTAGTTACGTTACTTCGAGGCTTACTGGGCATGGTTGTGTTAATTGGCATAGCCTATATCTTCAGCACAAACCGTAAAGCAGTTTCATGGAAGGTAATAGGTATTGGTTTGGCCATTCAACTCGTAATTGCCATTGCCATACTTCAATTCCCTCCAGTTCAACATTTCTTCGATTTTGTAGGTAAAATATTCGTTAAGGTTCTCGACTTCTCCCGTGCAGGCACTGAGTTCCTGTTTCCCGGATTCCTAAATGTTGAAACCTTTGGATTTGTATTCGCTTTCCAGGTTTTACCTACTATTATTTTCTTCTCGGCTCTTACCAGCCTCCTTTTCTATCTTGGTATTATTCAGAAGATTGTATGGGCACTTGCTTGGCTTATGACAAAAGCAATGAAACTCTCGGGTGCCGAAAGCTTATCGGTTGCCGGAAACATCTTCTTAGGTCAAACTGAATCACCTCTCATGATTAAGGCCTACCTCGATAAAATGACCAACTCTGAGATCTTGCTTGTGATGACTGGAGGAATGGCGACCCTTGCTGGTGGGGTGCTAGCAGCATACATCAGTTTCCTTGGAGGCGATGATCCTGTTCAGCGTTTAATCTTTGCAAAACACTTACTCGCAGCCTCTTTAATGGCCGCTCCTGGAGCAGTGATAATATCAAAAATTCTTGTCCCCCAAACCGAAACAATTAATACCGACGTTGAAATACCAAAAGAAAAAATTGGTAGCAACGTGCTCGATGCAATCTCAAACGGAACAAGTGAAGGGTTAAAACTTGCCGTAAACGTTGCAGCTATGCTGCTGGTTTTCATCGCTTTCATCGCGATGTTTAATTTTATTGTTCAAAAACTTGGAGCATGGACAAACGTAAACCAATGGGTTGCCGAGTTTACCAATGGAAACTACAAATCCCTTTCATTACAGTTCATTCTGGGTTACACCTTTGCACCGGTTATGTGGCTCATTGGAGTATGCAAGGAGGATATCACCCTGCTAGGTCGATTGCTAGGCGAAAAGATAATCATGACCGAATTCATTGGCTATGTCAGCCTTGCTGAGCTAAAATCGGTTGGTGCCTTCACCCAGGAGAAATCAATCATTATGGCAACCTACATGCTATGCGGTTTTGCTAACTTCGCTTCCATAGGAATACAAATTGGGGGAATAGGCTCACTTGCACCAACAAAAAGGGTTTTGCTCTCAAGGTATGGCCTACGAGCCCTTCTTGGAGGAACATTAGCATCACTAGTTTCTGCTACGTTTGTGGGAATAATTTTGGGCTGATTTTTGTAGTATGTTCTTTCGCTAACAATTTTTTGCCACAAAAACTTATTTCAAAGAACATGAAAACAAAACTTATTACCCTGCTGATGCTTTTGAACTTACTAAGCATCAGTTTCACCTTTGCACAATTCGATAAGATGAAGGATAAGATGGAAGATGTTTTTGCCGAAATTGAACAAGACGTTTTCACTCTTCGTTTCTTCGATGCCCTTTCAGGAAAACCTGTTGAGGACGCTTTAGTTCTTATTGAGAATGTTGGCCAATTTGAATCCGACTCGGCAGGCAGGGTTCAATTCCCCAAACAACCCGACGGGATATATCGTGCTCTATTCAAAAAGGACGGATATATTACCTCGGTCTTCGATGTGGACGTTGTTGCTGAAACAATCTTCAAAAACCGGTTCACCGTATCTCAGGTACTTAAGCTCGAACAGTTTAGGGTTGTTTTGGATTGGGATCAAAAACCTGGAGATCTCGATGCCCACTTCGTAAAAACGAACGATTACCATATAAGCTACCGAAACACCAGGGTGCTTGCCGATGGAACTGGCATGCTCGACCGTGACGACATGGATGGCTATGGCCCTGAAACCATTACAGTTGCACGCATCGACCAGCATGGAGAGTACACTTACTTCGTAAACAACTATTCTGCCGAAATGAACTCATCGGCAACATCGTTGTCGAAATCAAAAGCTACCGTTCGAATATTTGGAAACAACCGTCTTCTCAGAACATATCAGGTACCACAATCGCTGAACGGTAAAACGTGGAACGTTTTCAAGGTGGTGAACGGAGAGGTGGTTGACCTCTAGCCCCTAACTAAGGGATCAACGAGAACGACTCCCCTGGAAGGTATATGTCCATTCGAATATTCGTAGCCCCAAGAAGGTCTTCTCTTAAAGAAATTTTCGATTTTGTTGCGTTTAGAACCAACACCTGGCTAATTCCATAAACGGTTGCTTTGCTTCCCTCAACAAGAATGGCTGTTGATTCATCAATCCCAATGGCTAACTCATTTGGGTTCTCAATAGCTACCGATATTAGCCTATTCATCCTCGAACGCCAAATGAAATGCTGGTCGATAATTGCTGTTGTTATAAAACCTAACCCCTCTGAAATTTCAATGTTGTTAGGCTTAATCGTGCGGAATCCTTCCATCTTTGGGTCAATGAGCTGATTTCCAGTTATCATCTTCTTGCTCTGAACGGCAGCACCAGCGCTCGTTCCTGCAATTACAGCCCCCCTTCTGTAGGCTTCGTGTAATGCGTCGTAAAGAGGTGTTCCCAAGGCAATACCCATAAATCGATTCTGGTCACCCCCAGCTATGTAAATCATCCCGGCATTAATAATCGAGTCGAGCTTATACTGCTCCATAGGCATCCCTTTCTCAAAATCGAACCATGTTATACGGCTAACGCCCTGTTCAACAAACTGTTTCATGGCATAATAGGCTGCTGTATCGGTATCCTCACTGGAAAAAGGTAGCACAACGATATACTTTCCCCTGTCAATCCCCGAAAGTTCGATTAGCTGCTTAACCATTTCAGGGGGGCGCTTCCCTCCTCCAATTATGTATAGCTTACCCTTTGGGCCATTACTAATATTCCTTTCTAGGCTTTCACAACCTACTATTATTGCTGCAACTATCAGAATTGCCAGCATGTTGAGTACTTTTCTCATTACAAAGTTGTTAGATTTATCATCATAAGTATTACAAGAAAATGTGCTTTTACCCTTACTATTAAACTCAACTTTTTTCAATAATAGAAACCTTCTTTGGTTGGGTACAACTCCAAAGTGTCTCTAACAATTAAAAAAAACTGAGTAAACAAATTGCTGTTTTTGCAAACTAGTTTGTTACCCGAAGCATTCGTCCATTCAATGAAACGCTGTAAAGCTTTAAGGGATAACCTTTGTTGGCTAAACCAAAGTTTGCAAAATGGTAAACTGTTTTACAATGGGGGCAAGTGCCTGTTCCGGCCGAACCTCCGTCATCGAGGTTAATTGAAGTACTATTTGCAATGTGCTGCGGGCAAGTGGCATCAAACGCAAGGTAATCCTCGTATGTGTAACGATATATGATTACTCCATTCCCTCCATAACCCTGATTGGGATACTTAATGGCGTTGTTTATCGAGTTTAAATGATTGTAAAGTGGCTCATCAAGGTTAATTGTGATATCAACAAATACATCAGGGATAACCTTCGGCTGCTCCTCAACGCAAGAGCTAAAAAGTGCTATTATTCCAAAAATAGCCCCAACAAAAACTATCTTTGTTCTTTTCATGTTACATTTTTTGCAAAATTAAATAAAATCTTCAGATAAACATCAAAGGAATGATAATCGATAGATTTTCAACTATTTCCAAAACAATGATTATTCCTTTTTGTTTATATAGTAAAAAATTCTTTCTAATCATTTTAATTCTATTAACTCCTATCGTGGGATTTATCTCATGTGGACCAAAGGTTTACCCATCGGGATTGGAAGGAAATCTGCTTGGTTATCAGGGAAACTTTAATCGCGAACGGAAGAAGCGAAAAAGGGAAGCAAGAAGAAACGACCGGAAAATTGCACGAGTCGAGCGAAAAGAAAAACGACCGGAACTAAAAAAGCAGAAGGAGATACATAGGTACAGGAAAGAAATAATTGCAAGTCATATCGCAAAGCAAGAGCCTCATGTTCAGAAGCGAATGAAACAAAACCTACGAGAAACAGAAAAAAAATACCGTTCACAAAGAAGTGTAAAAGAAAAAGTGTTATTTTGGAAAAAAAATAAATGTATCCATGGACTTTGATAGCATTATCTATATTGTAATTGCAATAGTTCTTGCAATTATCAATGCCGTTGCTCAGAAAAAGAAAAAAACGGGAGCATTAAACACACCCAATCATCAACCTGTTGATCAACATGAATATGTTGAAGAAGAGGAACTTGAACCTCAACCCGACCCCTTTGAGGTTGTTTTTCAAAATGTTTTCGCCAACGATGAGGAGTCTCAAAAAGAAGTAGAAATTACTAATGATATTCTATTTGAAGCCAAGGAGCGTGAAATACAAGAAAACTCAATGGACAGGATTCAGTTGGAAATGCAAGCAAAAGCGATGGAACTACTAAACGCTCCTCCAATCCAAGCAGATACTTTTAGCTTCGACGATGATAGCATTGCTGCTTCGCAAATTGGTGATGCTCTAACCCTTGAAGAGGAGGCTGAAAAGGATTTTGCTTCAAAAAGTAAAATACTGAAAGAGTTCGATCCGAAAAAGGCCATTCTTTACGCCGAAATAATTAAACCTAAGTACTTCATCATTCAGCAAAGCTAACTCTTTCATTTCCTCAAACAATCTCTATGGAATATCACGAATCGAAAACCAAAATTATTGCCACAATTGGACCAGCTTCATCCCCAAAGGAAATTCTCAGGAAAATGTTCATCAGTGGTGTGGATGTGTGTAGGCTAAACTTTTCTCATAGCAACTATGAAGCCCATGTTGAAGCTATAAATACAATCCGCGAGTTGAACAGAGAGCTCGATCTTAATGTTGCAATCCTTGCCGACCTTCAGGGCCCTAAGATCCGAATAGGAGAAGTTGAAAACAACTCCGTTGAGCTAATCGATGGAAAGGAATTCTCTTTTACTACCAACAAGTGCCTTGGTAATGCAAGTAGGGCGTACCTCAGCTACCAAACATTCCCTCAAGATGTTCAACCTGGCGACATTGTTCTTGTTGATGATGGGAAAATAAAACTTGTTGTGATAGATACCAACCGAATGGATACCGTTAGAATGACCATCATTAGCGGTGGAAAATTATCATCCAAGAAGGGGGTGAACCTCCCAAATACCAAGATATCTATGCCAAGCCTCACCGAAAAGGATAAGGAGGATGCCATTTTCGCCCTTCAGCACAATGTCGATTGGTTAGCCCTTTCATTTGTTCGTTCTGCCACCGATATTGTTGAACTAAAGGACATTATCAAGAAGCACAAAAAGAATACTTCTGTAATAGCTAAGATTGAAAAACCCGAAGCACTTCGCGAGATCGACAATATCATCGACTTAGCCGATGGGATTATGGTTGCACGGGGCGATCTTGGCGTAGAGGTTGACTTCTACAAAGTTCCGCTTATTCAGAAGGAGCTGGTCGATAAATGTATTGCTGCTTCCAAGCCCGTTATCATTGCAACGCAAATGATGGAAAGCATGATAACTAGCTTTCGTCCAACCCGTGCCGAAGCTAACGATGTAGCCAACGCTGTAATCGATGGAGCTGATACAGTAATGCTTAGTGGAGAAACATCCGTTGGTAAGTATCCGGTTGAAGTAATTGAATGTATGCACGATATCATTCAGTGCACCGAGGAAAAAGCCTACAAGTACAACAGAGGCTCCGCCCCGCAAGAGTTTAATCAAACTTTCATTGTCGATTCCCTTTGCTATAGCGCTTCCATGCTGGCAACACAGTCAAAAGCCTCAGCTATCATCCTTTTCACCCATTCAGGCAGAGCGGTGTACCAAATCTCTGGCCGAAGGCCAAATGCTAAGATCTACGTATTTACCGATGACAATGAACTGATTAGCAGGCTTTCCCTGCTTTGGGGTGTAAAAGTTTTCAACTTTAGCTTCGATAAGAATATCGATGAAGCCATAGAATACTCAACCGAACTACTAAAGGAGAAGAAAGAGATTCACTCTGGAGATATTGTTGTTCACTTAGGAAGCACCCCTCTTTTTAAAAGGGAAAGGCTTAATATGATGAAGATAACTTACGTTGAGTAGGTTCACTTATTGGACTTTTGCAATAAAACCTAAAAAACCTTTTCAGCTTCGTACTTCCAAACCTTACAGGTATCCTCGCAATTCTTTTTCAGCTCAGCTATTGATAACCCAATCAATGGGTGTGTTAGGTTTGGAGCAATCTCGGCCAGAGGTATTAGTACGAACATCCTTTGATGAAGCAACTTGTGAGGTACGATAATCGGAGGAAGGGTATATATGCAATCGTCGTAGAATAGAATATCGATGTCGGTTGTTCTTGGGATAAAACCTTGGTTGTACTTCTGGCGACCTAAATAAACTTCAATTCCCTGACATATATCGAGCAGGCATAAAGCTGAGAGCTCTGTTTCAACCTCCAGAACCTGATTTAAAAAAGGAATATGATGATCAAAACCCCAGGGTTCCGACTCGTAAACATCGGAGCACTTTACTATTCTACCCACCCTGCTTTCAATAAGTATGCGGGTTTGTGAAAGGTAATGTTCCCTTTTACCAATATTACCGCCTATACTAAGATATACCTTATGCATAAAGCTAAAAAGTTTGAAAACAACAAAGATTATGAAAAAAATTGATTTTCAATGAACTGATTAAAAATAATTTTCATACTTTTATTTTTTCAACTCTATTCTTAATCAACCTATAAATCAACACACTATGAAGAATTTCCTTAAGTACACGCTTGCTACAGTAGTTGGAATAATCATCACATCTATTCTATTCATCCTAATTTTCATTGGAATAGTTGGAGCAATTATTTCTAAATCGGAAAAACCTGTAACTGTTAAAGAAAACTCCCTCCTTATTCTTAAACTAGACAGAGAGATTGCCGACAGGGGTTCAAAAAATCCGATGGCCTCATTCGATCCATTCAGTGGAAAACCCTCATCTATCCTTGGCCTTAATGATATTCTCAAGGCAATTAAAAATGCTGCCGATGACCCAAAGATTAAGGGTATCTATATGGAAAACATGACCATACAGGCCGGTGCAGGAACAGTTGAAGAGATACGTAACGCACTCCTTGAATTCAAAAAATCGGGGAAGTTTATCATTAGCTACAGCGATGTTTATAGTCAGAAATACTACTACCTCTCATCGGTTGCCGATAAGTTGATGTTAAACCCCGAGGGCGGAATGGACTGGACGGGTTTGAGAAGTGAAATCATGTTCTACAAAAACGCTTTTGAGAAGCTAGGCATTGAACCTCAAATAATCAGACATGGTAAATTCAAGTCATTTGCCGAACCTTTCATGTACGATAAGATGAGCCCTGAGAATCGTGAGCAGATAATGACCTACATTGGTTCAATCTGGAATCATTGGCTCAAAGGAATCGCCGAAGCACGTAACCTTACCGTTGATCAACTAAACAACTTTGCAAATGACCTCACCATCAGAAACTCAGCAGCCGCTTTGGAGAATGGTTTAATTGATAGCATTGTTTACAAAGATCAAGTCATCGACCTACTAAAAACGCTCACCGACACTAAACCTGAGAAAGATATCAATGCTGTTGAGTTATCTCAGTATGCAAAAGTCCCCACTTCTCGAAAAAAGAAAGGTCTGATAAAAGAGAAAATCGCTGTTATTTACGCAACTGGTGGCATTGAGATGGGCGATGGCAACGAGGATAACATTGCCGGTGAACGTTTTGCCCGTACCATACGCGAAGCAAGAAGAGACAGCTCGGTAAAAGCTATCGTCCTTCGGGTTAACTCTGGAGGTGGAAGTGCCTTAGCCTCAGAAGTTATTTGGAGAGAAATGCTTCTTGCGAAGCAAACCAAACCAGTTGTTGTTTCCATGGGCGACGTGGCAGCATCTGGCGGATACTACATTGCAGCACCTGCCGATGTTATTGTTGCAAATCCCACAACTATCACTGGATCCATCGGGGTTATTGGTATCCTTTTCAACGTGAAAGAAGGGATGAACAAGAAGCTTGGATTAACGGTAGATGTAGCTAAAACCAATAAACATTCCGACTTCGGGTCAATTTTTAGGGCTCTCTCAGCCGAGGAAAGGGCTGTTATTCAGATGGGTATCGAAGAGATTTATCAATCTTTCATCGGACATGTTGCAGAAGGTCGAAACCTAACGGTTGAAGAGGTCGATGCCATTGGCCAGGGCAGGGTATGGAGCGGAATAAATGCTATGGAGATAAAGCTTATCGATGAGTTTGGTGGCTTGGAAAGAGCTATTGAAATTGCTGCTGAGAAGGCTGGTCTTGAGAACTATAGAATATCTGAACTACCAAAACAAACCGATCCTTTCGAGGCTCTAATTAAAGAACTTACTGGCTCAGCTAAAGCCAGGCTTCTAAACGATGAACTTGGGATTGCTTATAAGCATTACAAATTTATGCTTGATATGCTAAAAAATCAGGGCATTCAAGCACGTATGCCTTTTGAGATTGAGGTTTACTAGTAGTTAAAAATGCAAAAAGAAAGAGCTAGCCCAAAAAAGCTAGCTCTTTCTTTTTGGTAACGAATGCTACTTGTTTCTTATCCTACCCGAGCCCGTTACCTTAGCGTCAACCAACGGATTGCCAGAGTAAACAATATCTCCGCTACCAACCACCCTTGCATTAAGGTTTTCTTTTACAAC
Source organism: uncultured Rikenellaceae bacterium (assembly GCA_964481075.1). GTDB lineage: Bacteria > Bacteroidota > Bacteroidia > Bacteroidales > Tenuifilaceae > MWFE01. The sequence goes on from CAYZSD010000023.1 coordinate 26,099, forward strand.
AATGTAGGCATCGCCAGAGCCAGTAATGGTTACATCGGCATCGGAAAACTCAATTCCCCGAATATTGATATCACCCGAACCTGTTACCTTAACTTCTGCCTGCTTTCCAACACTGCTTCCCGATAGCTTAATATCACCCGACCCCGATATGGTTGCTTTTAGAGTAGAAACATTTAGCTCAGAAATGCTTATATCGCCACTTCCTGATATGGTTGTAGTTAAATGATTAGAGGTAATAGGTGTTACCGCCTTAATATCACCAGAACCAGTTACAGATAGGTAATCGACATCGGGCATAGTAATCTGAATCTTTATCTTTACATTACCCCATCCAAGGGTTGTACCACGTTCGGTACGAATTTTAAGGCTATTGCCCTGGATAACTGTTTCAATGAGTTCGAGAATATCCTTGTCGGCTTCGATGCTAACACTATAACCTTTCCCTTGGCTGAGTGAAAGTTCGGCAGGAACTGCCAGTTCAATGCCTGTAAAATCCTTTAAAGATCGTTCTTCCTGCTTGGTAACTCCGCTCAAGGTAGGGGTACAAGAAGTCGCAATAATGGCGACACATAATACTATCGCAACTGAGATTTGTTTAACAGATGTTTTCATAGTTTTGTTTTTAACGAGTTATTAACTAATGACGAAAAAAATGAAAAATTCGCTGCATAGGTAGATGATAAGATTGTGCAAGGTTAACTGATTAATGAGGAAAAAACTAGGCCCTCTAAAATATTTTTTGCATTAAAAATAAAATCCTAATCTTTGACAAAAAATTTCAATTGATATGGACAAGCGATATATTAGCCGAAAGGGTTCGCCAATGCAGGTTGCCATGCGACGCTTCTTTGCGAATAAGCTATCTCTTGCCTCCTCCATATTTATTGTAATGGTTTCAATTATTGCAATACTTGGGTATCTTATTACACCCGACTCAACTCCCAATGCAAATAACCAACACCTTGAACTTTCTACCAAAAATCCAGGCTTCGGTGTCATTTTTTTCTTGCTTCCAAAAGAAAAAGATGTTTCTAAAAAGACTATGTTCAGCAAAATAGCTTATGGAAAATCAGGCGATTACAAGGAAATCCCCATTACAGGCTTTCGTATTGACGGACAGAATATAGTTATTTCCCACTTTTCAGAACCAGATGATAGCATAAACGTTGAATCATCATTAAAAATCTCAGAAATACTATTCCCATTTACCAAAGTCGAGAATACGAGTGTTACAGAAGATGGTATAACCTTTTTTATTGGGCATAACACCATTGAACATTCATTCGCTGAGATTGAAAGTATAATACTTAAAAACCATACTATTAGTCGCAGGTATTACCTTGGTACTGATAGGTTTGGACGAGACATGCTAAGCCGATTAGTTATTGGAGCCAGGGTTTCTCTTTCGGTTGGTTTCATTGCTGTAGCAATATCGTTGGTTGTAGGCATATTCATTGGTGCAATTTCAGGCTTCTTTCGTGGTTGGTTTGACGACATTGCAATGTGGTTCATGAATGTAGTCTGGTCTATCCCAACTCTACTAATGGTGATTGCCCTAACTATGGTTCTTGGTAAAGGTTTCTGGCAGATTTTTGTAGCCGTTGGGTTAACCATGTGGGTAGAGGTTGCAAGGGTTATTCGTGGTCAGGTCTTAAGCCTTCGTGAAAAAGAGTTTATCGAGGCTGCCAGGGTGTTGGGATATGAATCGGGTAGAATCATCTTTAAGCATATCCTCCCCAATGTTCTTGGCCCTGTGATAATTATTTCTGCAAGCAACTTTGCAACAGCAATCCTTTTGGAAGCGGGTTTGAGCTTCCTTGGTATTGGCGTACAACCTCCAATGCCTTCGTGGGGAACTATGATTAAGGAGCACTATGGTTATATAATTATGGATAAAGCATATCTAGCTATGCTTCCAGGGGTAGCAATTATGCTCCTAGTTCTTGCTTTCACCATAATTGGCAATGGTTTGAGAGATGCTCTTGACCCAAGAGCATAATGCAACAATACTAGTTCTTTATAGTAATTGTTTTTGAATCGTTGGCAACTTCCGAAATAAGTACGAATAATCCTTTGAGTATGCTACTCATGTTTTCGTAATTAATCTTCTCAGGTGTATCGGTTGTTTTGTGGTAATCCTGATGTTGTCCAGTTGTTACTATAGCCACAGGAACTCCCTGACGAAGAAAAGGGAAATGGTCGGAACCAAATCTGTACATAAAGTTTTGGGTAAGAGTTAATGATTTTTGGAAAGTGAAACCATCCATTTGGCTATCAATAACTTTCAGGGCTTTTCTTTTAGCCCTTCTATGACCTTTGTACATACGAACAATTGCCCCACCAGGGTTACTTCCTTCACTTTCCCAGCGTCCTATCATGTCGAGGTTCAAAACCCATATGGTTTTTTCTAATGGGAATATTGGGTTTGAAACATAAAAGTAAGATCCGTTCAAGCCCGTCTCCTCCGCTCCGAAGGCAATAAAAACCAATGTTCTACGAAATTCAAATCCTTTCTCCTTTGCGAATTTACACATTCTTGCTAGTTCTAAAACACCAGCAGTACCCGAAGCGTTATCGTCGGCGCCATAGTATATCCCTTTACCTGTTTTTCCCAAATGGTCGTAATGCCCACATATAATTATCACCTCATCAGAAAGATCTGTACCCTTCAGATAACCAATAACATTATAATCGTAAATCTCCTTCTCATCGACAAAAAAGTTTGAATGAAAAGTTAGGGTTGAGATATTGTTTTTACTGCCATTCCTTTTCTGCTTTCGGCTTGAAATAAAATCATCAAGGTCATTCAACTCTAACCCATATATATACGGTACAATATCATCATGAAATAGAAAAACGTTGAATGGGTCTTTGGTCTCAGGAAGCAACGAGTAAAGCCATTGGGGGTTTCTGGCTCCCATTCCAAGAATACCGCTTGGATATCGATATCTTCCAATAATTCTTTCGTTGTTTATTAGGCTATATGCCTGATTCGGATTTGTGGGCAACGAGATGGCAAAAGACTGTGCCCCTGTTTCATGTGATATTTTTCTCGCACTACTAAGAGCCTTAATTATCGATTTCCCTACTATATGAATGATTGTATCGCCTGTTTGCCAGTTAGGTGAAAGTCGTTTTTTGCTTCCTATATACCTTATTGGAAGGCTCAGAGAGTCGTTAAATGACTGATTTGATGCAAATGAGAATCGATCACCCGAGTTCAACCACTTTTTTCCTACTAATAAATGGGTTGAACCTTTTGCTGTGAAGCGTACTGGGATATTCTGAAAGTACGGCTGATTTGTGTTGTTGATTGCTTCTAGCCCAAGCTCATGAAAAACACTGGCAATGTAGCCAGCAGCCAGTTCGTGTCCTTTATTAGGGAACTGTCGTCCAGCAAGACTATCGGACGCAAAGAAAAAAACATCGTCCCTCAAACGATTTGTAGATATCTCAACTAAAATACTTTCCTGTCCAAATAAAAAAAATGATAAAAATAATGTAGCGGATAATGAAAAGATATTTTTCATTTTATAAAATAAAGAATAAAAGAATAGGGTCGATTTTTCAACCGACCCCATTTAAATACCTTAAGGACTAATGTTATAATTCGAGTATCTTTTTGCTGGTTTCTTCTCCGTTTACACTGAGTTTAACAATGTAAGCACCAGCGGCAAGACCCATTTCTTTTGCAGAGAACTTGTAAGTTTTCTCCCCTGGGCCATCGATACCGTTAACAAGATTTTTAACAAGACGTCCATTTAAATCGAAAACAGCAAGCTTAACATTCGATGTCTTGTCAATACTAAATCTGATATTAATCTGATCTTTGTATGGGTTGGGGAATACTGTTAAGCCATTGCTACTTTCAGCAGTAGTAACATCGAGAGGAGTGATGGCAACTGGATTATAGGCAGCCTGTGTCGATTCGCTTGTGCGATTGTTGCTGAAAAAAGAGCTGCTCTTAATTAGCACTAAAATTGGGAAGCGATGCTCATTTACATACCAACGGTATGTTACGATTTCAACATCGTAGGGTCTTCCGTTTAGGCTCTGAGTGTATGATTTTACCTCCTTAACACGCAGAACGTTCTCGTAAACATTACCTCCTGGTAGCAGAAGAGTACCCAAACCATCGCCCGAAACAGCGTATGAACCCTGAATATTACCTAAAGTTCTGTTGTTGCTGTTATAGGTGCCGCCAAAAGATCCTGCATAAGAACTTCCGTAGCTAAAAGGATACCTCATCTTCACGAAAGGCTGGTCGTAAACAATGGTAGTTGTACCAGTTGACGACATGAATCCATGCTGCTCGATGCCTACCTCATTTGATTTGAAGAAGAAGTAGTTTCCAAACTCTTCGAGCACAGCATTTGATTCGATGAATACTCCTGAGCCCTTTGAGAAAGCAGGATCATCGAGAGTTCCAGTAAAATCTTTTACTAGTTCTAAGGTTCTAAAATCCCACACAACATTCCGTCCTTCAGTTCCTGGGTTAACGTATTTTGTAATTTTCATTTCGTTTACATGATCAGCAACTAAACCATGGGTCTGGTAAGTAAGAACGGTTTGTGCTTGAAGTGTAGCTGCAAAAACAACACAAACAATTGAAATGTAAAGTTTTCTCATGGCTGGAAAAATTATGGTTAATTAATGAGTAAAAATAATACATAGTTGTTGAAAAAACAAGAGGTTCGTTCACAATTAAACGAAAAATAAAGCTAAAAGTTTTTTTTCTGAATGTAAATTCTTGTCAATGCAGTGAAAAACAAACAGTAAAAAAATACAATTGTTGCTGTAACAAGTAAAGGTAACTGGGGCAATGTTAACGGAAGGTCAATTCTATCGCCGAATGAAATGCCAAAAAAATCGGGAGTAGGAGTAAGATTTGATATGATTTTTGCTGGTAAAAACGAGGAGATACTACTTGGTAAAATCATACGGATTATTGGTTCAATTGGGAAAAAATACAGGATGAAGGATACTGTCGATAGGGCAGTATTCCCAAGGAGAAAAGCGAAAAGCATGGCAAAAAGCATGTAGGAAAGTGCCTGCAAGAAAAATGTTGGAATCAAGGATAACCCTTGAATCATGTCGCTCATTGTAAAGATGGTAGTATTAACCAAGCCAAATACTAGGCCTGTCAGAAAAACAAGGATCATTGTATATAATGAAATGGCTACCATAAGCATAACCTTTCCTACAAGAAGTTCATCTCGCTGCATCCCATCGATAAGCTGCTTGCGAAAAGTTCTAAACTGAAACTCGTTGGTAACCAGAATAATTGCAAGCAATCCAAGAAGAATATTAAACCAACT
>CAYZSD010000024.1:0-31265 GCA_964481075.1 uncultured Rikenellaceae bacterium
CCTGAAAGTCTTGTCATTTCGAGCGAAGCGAGAAATCTGTATTAATTAGTCGGTCGGTAGTGAAAGTGATTATTAGGTCTTCTTCTGATGAATTCTCATTTTTGCAGCAGGCTCCTTTGCTGTACTTCCCTTTGCTCCAACATTGGTCTTAACCTTAGCAGGAGTCTTCTTCTCCTTAGTTAAGGCTTTTTTTGCTTCAATTGTTGGGGTTTCAGAAGAATCGGTTGACTCAGTTTTTGCCTCCCCTTCAGCATCGGCTGGTTTTGGCTCTTCTTCAAGGAAATTAAGAATTCCAACACCTTGGAGCTGATTGTACCACGAAATAACCTTCTTGATATCTGAAGGGTAAACCCTTTCTGCGTCGTAGTTTGGAACGATTCCCTCAAAGTACGTTTTTAGCTCTTCAGTTGAAGCTTTATGAGAGATGGACTGCTGGTCATTTTCTTTCAACCTGATAAGCTCAAGTATTTCTGCTAGAGGCTTTTCTCCTTCACTTGTGTAAATTGCAATATCAGATAGGGCGCTAACTTTGGCCGTTGATGGCACTTGATTACGCTTGCCATCGGTCATTGATTCTACAATAATCCCATTTCGTCCCTGGGAAACAAACTTATAGAGCCCAGGATACCCCGAAATAGCCATAATATCCTTCAATTTCATAGTAATCATTTTGTTTGTAATGCTACAAAAGTAAAAAAAAAGTTGTGGCTTGAACATAAATATTTTTCAAAATTTCTAAGTTTACCTATAAACAATATTTTAAATCTCAAACCAGAATCATTAAACTAAAAGAATATCAATACGATAGATTGTTGTTGTTGGAATAATTATTTTTTCCCAACCATCATACCACAAGCTGCTGAAATATTCTGACCACGCGATAGTCGAAGGGTGGTTTTTAGTCCCAAACCCTTAAGGTTTCTTTGGAAAGCCTCTGCATCAGCAGTGTGTGATGAGTTGGTTTTATTAGTATTTAGTGGAATTATGTTGATGTGACAGTTAAGTCCCTTAAGAAGAATATCTAGCTCTTTAGCATGATTTTGGGAATTGTTTAAACCAGGTACAACAACATACTCAAACGAAAGCCTAAGAGGTTTTTTTATGGGTTCCTGTTGGAAAAGGGCAACAATCTCCCTAATTGGATTATCTTTTTCAGCAGGGACAATCTCTAGTCTTTCCTCTGGGAAAGGGCTGTGGAGGCTAATTGCTATGTTACAATTTCGAGAATTGATAAGGGTTTTAATGTGAGGTATAATCCCTACAGTTGAGAGGGTAATATTCGATGCACCAAAAGCAATGCCCCATTGTGAATTTAAAATGCTTAAGGATTTAAGTACATTTTGAAAATTGTCGAGGGGCTCACCCATTCCCATTAATACTAGCCGGTTAATATTTATCGATTCCTCTACGCTAAAGAGTTGTGATATGATATGGAAGGGATCAAGGTTCTCAAAAAATCCTAATAATCCGGTGTAGCAAAAGCTACATCCAACCTTGCAACCGCTTTGCGTTGAAATGCAGAGGGTTTTTCTTTTTGAGTCTGGAATAAATGCTGTTTCGAAAGGATTATCATTTAGCGTCTTAAATAGATACTTCCTTGTCCCATCGGATGAAATGGCTACTTTTTCTGGTTTAAGGTTGCTAACGACGAAGGAGTTGCTTAAACTATTTCTAAGTGATAGAGGAATGTCAACCATTTCAGAGAACGATGCACATCGTTTTCTGTAAAGCCATGTACAAATCTTGCGGCCAAGATTGGTGCTGTATCCCATTCTTGCCACAATAGCCTCAATCTCATTAAGGTTTAACCCAATAATTTGCCGATTAGTCATGTTGTAAAAATAGGAATAATTACACTTCCATCTGTTGTGCTTCGAATCTTAGGTCCCATTGAACATCTTTCTTCCAGCATTATTATTTCTTTAGGGAGTTTTCCATGTCCTCGCTGCCATCACAAAACTTGCAAGGGAAAGTGTTGTTCTTTCAAAATATTCCCTACATTAGCTTTTTGAAACTATTGGACATGGACAAGGCAAGAAACGAAAATTCTTCTTTTCAGAAACTTGGGGTAAAGTTTTTGTATTTTTCTCTTGTTATGCTGCTTTTCTTGGGCTCATCGTGTCAGCCAAAAAAAGCCACAACATATCCATACAAAGCACCAAGAAAACCACCAAAGCCTTGTAAATGTGAAAGGAAAAAAGGGGGGATATCATTCCGAGTAAATGATGGATTAAACTTTGACTCCACATCATTATTTTTCTGTTCAAACCCCAATGCTTTCATTTTGAGTTGATAGTCTCTATGTTTTTTAGAGTTGAAAGAAATATTTTATTTTCTATAGGTTGAATAATTTAAAGCAATTAACCATGAACCGATTTAACGTTAAAATTGGAAACATTTATGAATTTGCAACGAAAGAGCAGGTTTACAGTTTTAAAGATGCTGTAAAACAGAACCTTCATAATCTTCATCAAAGGAATGGCAAAGGGGCAGAGTTTTTGGGTTGGCTTAACCTTCCTTCATCTATTACACCAAATCTACTAGAGTCGATAAATAGGGTGGCAACCGATTTGCGTGAAAAAAGCGAAGTTGTTGTGATTGTGGGGATTGGAGGGTCTTACCTTGGAGCAAAGGCAGTTATTGACTCGTTGAATCACACCTTTGATAGCTTGGTAAATCCAAAGAAACCTCTTCTTGTTTTTGCTGGACACAATATTTGTGAGGATTACCATCAGGAACTCCTCGATTTGCTTGATAAGCGAAGCTATTCCATTGTAGTAATCTCCAAATCGGGAACAACCACAGAACCCGCTATTGCCTTCCGCTTGCTAAGGCAACACCTCGAGGGAAAGGTTGGCAAGAAAGAAGCCGCTGGCAGAATTGTTGCAATTACCGATAGCAGTAAAGGAGCTCTCCGTCAGCTTGCCACACAGGAGGGGTATAAAACCTTTATCATTCCTGACGATGTAGGAGGTAGGTATTCTGTACTAACTCCCGTAGGGCTTCTCCCCATAGCATTAGCTGGCTATGATATTACAAATTTAGTAAAAGGTGCGGTTGACGCAGAAAAGGATACAGGTGAAGGCGTTGATTTTGAATCGAATCCAGCATGTCTATATGCTGCTGCACGTAATGCTCTTTACATGTTAGGTTATAAGATTGAGGTTATGGTGAATTATACTCCAAAACTTCACTTCCTAACTGAATGGTGGAAACAGCTATATGGTGAAAGTGAGGGTAAGGAGAATAAGGGTATTTTCCCTGCAGGGGTTGACTTCACCACCGATCTTCATTCATTAGGGCAATACATTCAGGAGGGGGAAAGATTTATTTTTGAGACGGTTATAGCTGTCCTAAGACCCAAAAGTAGAGTGCTTATTCCTGAAGACTCAAGCAATTTAGACGAGCTAAACTATATTGCAGGCAAGAGACTTTCGGAGGTGAATAGGATGGCTCAGCTTGGAACTACCCTTGCGCACCTCGATGGGGGCGTTCCAAACATAGAAATCCAGATTCCAGAGATTAACGAATACTGGATTGGCTACCTAATCTACTTCTTCGAGAAGGCTTGTGCAATAAGTGGTTACACTTTAGGGGTGAACCCTTTCGATCAGCCAGGCGTTGAAGCCTACAAGAAGAATATGTTTGCCCTGTTGGGCAAGAAGGGGTTTGAGGAGCAAGGTCGTTTGCTACGAGATATTCTCGGTGAAGTATAAAACCATTAATTGAAAAATTGAGTAATCATGTCGAAAGGTACAGTTTACTTATTGAAAAGGATAGTTTTTGCTGGTTTGATATGTGCGTTTCTATCAAATCCACAATCACTTACAGCGAAAAACTATCACAAGCTGATGAAGCAAGTGAAGGTGAGCATGGACTCCACGCAAGTGCTCGATGTGCTTGGAGAACCAACAAATTGTGAAGAGGTAACGAGGTGGTTCTATGGTGATGATCAGGTTGTTATTTCCGATAGCGAGGTAATAGACATCCGTATCGCCCAAAGAATTGCACCAAGCTTAAGAAGTAAGGAGACCAAGGTCAAAAGTTTGAGACCTGTTTCTAGGCTTAGAATTGGGATGAATACCGAAGAGGTTCTAGCACTTGCTGGTTCTCCTTCAGGCACTTTTCATGGGTTCGATGTGTACTTTACAAATCGTCATCGGGTAGAACTTATCGATGGAAAAGTTTCTCAGGTGGAGATGCATATTAAGAAGGATTTGGAGGTTTTAGATTGGATACGCTTAAACTTCAGCAAGGGAGGACTTCTTTTCATGAATATCACTCTGGCTTTCATAATGTTTGGAGTAGCTCTTGAGATAAAGTTTAGCCATTTTAAGCAAGTTATTTATAAACCAAAATCGGCGTTTGTTGGAATCATCTCGCAGTTTGTTGCCCTTCCAGCTTTGACATTTGTTCTTGTAATGATAATTAAGCCCTCACCAAGTGTGGCAATGGGTATGATTCTCGTTGCTGCATGTCCTGGGGGAAACATTTCAAATTTCATATCTTCGCTAGCCAAAGCCAATATCGAACTTTCCATAAGTTTAACGGCTGTTGCAACGCTTTCGGCAATTTTTATGACACCTATAAATTTTGCAATTTGGGGAAGCCTTTACTCTGGTGCCGCCGACCTAGTCATACCAATTAGTATTGATGCATGGGAAATGATGAAAACAGTTTTTATTCTTTTAGGCATTCCTATAGTATTAGGTATGTGGTTTTCCTATAAATTTCCGGAAACAACCAAAAGAATAGTTAAGCCACTTAAGATTTTTTCAATTATTGCATTTATGGGCTTTATTGTTGCTGCTTTCACTTCAAATTTTAAGTTTTTTCTATCCTACATTCACCTGATTTTACTTATAGTGTTTGTTCACAACCTTTTGGCCTTACTTACAGGATTTTCTTTGGCTAGTTTGTTCGGGTTACCAAAACCTGACAGGAGAACACTAACAATTGAAACAGGTATTCAAAATTCTGGACTAGGCCTTGTATTAATCTTCAACCCAAACCTATTCGATGGTTTAGGTGGTATGGCATTCGTAGCGGCTTGGTGGGGGATATGGCACATTCTTGCTGGGTTGGGTATTGCAACGATTTGGTCAAGAAAACCAACAAGTTAACAAATTTAACTAATAACTATAAAAAAAAAATCTTATGCCAACTTCACGCGAAAAGATAGAGCAATGGTCAAATATATACTATATCCTCAAGTTTTATGTTGATAGGTGTTTTAAGTTTTTTTTCCCAACAACTATTTCTGGGCTTGAGAATATTCCCAAGGATAAAACGATAATATTTGCTCCAAATCATCAGAATGCTTTGATGGATGCTTTAGCAGTGCTTTCTGTAAGGAGCGATTGGCAGCCTGTATTTTTAGCAAGAGCCGATATCTTTGAGAAGCCCACAATAAACAAGATACTAACATTCCTAAAGATTCTTCCTATTTATAGAATGCGCGATGGTTACAGCAACCTTCAGAAGAACGACGATATTTTCAGAAAAACCATGGATGTTCTTAAGAATAAAAATGGGTTGGTAATTCTTCCTGAGGGAAACCATGGCGAGCACAAAAGGTTAAGGCCTCTCAAGAAAGGTATTGCGCGCATTGCCTTTCAGGCCGAGGATGCAAGCGAAGGGAAAATGGACATTCATATTGTCCCTGTTGGGCTCGATTACACTCATTATTATAGAGTTGGAAGCCCTCTTCACATTCGTTTTGGACATGCAATCAGGATAAAGCCAATGCTTGCTCAATACCGAGAAAACCAGGCAGTTGCATACAACAAACTGCTCGAAATGCTAAGTGGTAGGATTAGCGCTGAAATGATTGATATTGAAGATTTGAAGTTTTATGAAGCATATATAACCACAATAAATACCTGCTATAAAACGTGTTTAAAGCATGAAGGGCTTAAGAATACACACGAGAATCGTTTTAACATCCAGCAAAAAATTGTTAATGGAATTACCAAGCAGAAAGAAAAGAAGAACGATGATTTTCTATTGCTAATTGCAGATGCATTAGAACTTACAATGCTCCTTAAGAAACTTTCATTAAACCCCGAATTGTTCCCAACATCAAAACGTCGAGGCGTTTATGTGCTTTTCAAACTAATTTTCCTACTTTTTACTGCTCCCTTATTTATTCTTTCATTTATCAATTTACTCCTTCCCCTTCTTTTAACTTATCAAATTACAAGTCGGGTAAAGGATTTACAGTTTTTAAGTAGCTTTCGGTTTGCTATTGGACTTTTAATTTTCCCATTCTTTTTTCTACTTCAAATAGTTGTATTTGCATTGATTATGAAGAGTTTACTCTATACTTTGCTTTATGCAATAGCCTTTCCCCTAAGTATTTATATTTTCTTTTCCTGGAAGAGAGCGTTTCTATCAACAAAGGGTAGATTGAAAGAAGTAGTATTATCATTATTAGGAATGAAAAGAATCAATAGGGCTTACGTCCTTCGAAGCAAGCTAAGCGAAAGGATTAATAATTTATTGTATTCAGAAGAAACAGTTGGATTTGATTAAAGTAAGGTTTTCGGTACAATATCCTTCCATGATTTGCTGCTAAATGAATACACCTAAACCAACCACTATCGCGATCTCCATTTGAGATATTACTGAAAAAACCTTTGATTATTAGGGTGTTAACGTTAAACCTCCGAGTTGCATGCGTTATGGTAATGATGTTTGAGCATTTTAACGTTAGTTGGAAAGTTACCTTTCTCGGTATGCAACACCGGTCATATAGATGCTGGGGGCCTCTCCGTAAGCCCTGTGGTGGTCTTTTCGTGTTATTAAAACAATATCGGCATTAAGTAAAGCGGCATTCTTTTTAAGCACAATCTCAGCGCTCGATTCTAAGGTGGAAGGACGTGTATGGTGGTGTCGGGTTGAGGCTTCCATTCTCACTTCTAAGTCTTCAACTCTTATCATACCCTCAACGTCGGCTGGTTTAGTGGTTGTTTTAATATCCTTCCAATCCTTAACTTGCCTCACCGTAACCTCTTTCTCTGTCATAGGTTCAACCCTTCCGCTTCGGTAGTATATGGTTTGTACCTCGCGCCTATCAATCCACTCCATGTCCATGTCTCCAGGCTTAGAAATGTAAACGTATTTATCAGAAATCTTTCGCACTTCAACCTCTCGTTCTTCTCCATTTGTTAGCCTTATCCAGTCGTATTTCGAAGGAACACCTGGGGTTATCCTTGACTTTGTGGTATCGGAGGAATTGGTTTCGAACGAGAAACTTTCATGTTGGTCGTAATTTACCTGATATTTATTTTGCGAAAAGCGATTATTAGCATATATCTGATTGTTTGAAAAAAGCCAAACAATTACAACCAATAAAAGTGTTAGCAATCCTTTCATGTCTTTAAAAAGTTCTTGTTTAATTCCCAAATATAGTTCATTAATATAAATCGGAAAGAAACATAGCCAATAAAAACACTTTTTCAACAAAAAACATGCCTTAAAGTGTCAAAATATTGATGCTTGTTGTTAGTAAATACTTCAATTTAGCATGAAGTGGCTCTTTTTAGGATACCCTTCAGCATTATTTTTCGAAAAAGTGTTACTTTTGTAATCCAATGGTGTTGTTTTACGCACTAAAATATTGTTTTTAAACATACTTTTTCAAATGGCCATTGCTAAACGAACAAAAATAGTTTGCCTGTTAAAGGAAGGTGTTGTAGGTTCGAACGTAACGATTATGGGGTGGGTTCGAACACGGAGAGGGAATAAGAGCGTTGCATTTATTGCACTGAATGATGGCTCAACAATACATAATATTCAGGTAGTTGCCGATGTCGCTTCATTTGGCGAGGATTTCTTGAAAGATGTTAGTACTGGTGCTTGTATTAGAGTCGATGGAACTCTGGTACAGTCCATTGGAGCCGAGCAACCTGTTGAAATTCAAGCAGCAAGCATCGAGATGCTAGGAAAAGCTGACCCAACTATTTATCCTCTTCAGAAGAAAGGACACAGCTTAGAGTTTTTGCGTGAGATTGCACACCTGAGGCCAAGAACCAACACCTTCGGCGCTGTGCTCAGGATTCGTCATGCAATGGCGTATGCTATTCATAAGTATTTCAACGACAAGGGCTTTTATTATATTCATACTCCAATTATCACTGGCTCCGATGCCGAGGGTGCTGGAGCAATGTTTCGGGTTACCACCTTCGACATTAATAATCCTCCAAGGAACGACGATGGAACCGTTAACTTCACTGAAGACTTCTTTGGAAAAGAGACAAAACTTACCGTATCGGGACAGCTCGAGGGTGAGCTTGCTGCCTTAGCCCTATCGGACATCTACACTTTCGGCCCAACTTTTAGGGCAGAGAACTCCAATACACCCCGGCATCTAGCCGAATTCTGGATGATAGAGCCTGAAATGGCCTTCTACGACATAGAAGATAACATGGATTTAGCCGAGGACTTCCTCAAGTTCTTGATTAGATATGCTATGGATCATTGTAAGGACGACTTGGAGTTCCTTAACAAGATGTGGGATAACGAGTTGCTTGAAAGGCTAAGGTTTGTGTCTGAAAACAGCTTTGTTCGCTTAGAATACACTCAAGCAATTGAGATACTTGAAAAGGTGGATGTTAAGTGGGAGTTCCCAGTCTTTTGGGGTGCCGACCTGCAAAGCGAACATGAAAGGTATTTGGTTGAGAAACACTTCAAGAAACCTGTCATCCTTACAAACTATCCTAAGGATATCAAGGCTTTCTACATGAAGCAGAATGACGACGGGAAAACTGTTCGGGCAATGGATGTACTTTTCCCAAAAATTGGGGAGATAATTGGAGGGTCACAGCGCGAGGAGAACCTCGATGCTCTCACTAAACGGGTTAGCGAAATGGGTATCCCTCACGAAGAGGTGTGGTGGTACCTCGAAACCCGTAAGTTCGGAACAGCTCCGCATAGTGGCTTTGGCCTTGGATTTGAGAGGTTATTGCTTTTTGTTACGGGCATGAGCAATATTAGGGATGTTATCCCTTTCCCCAGGACTCCCAAAAACTGTGAATTTTAGATATACCATAACAATACAATGCTCAAGCAGAGGTTACAACAAAAGCTACTCCAGAAATTATCGCCGCAACAGATTCAGGTAATAAAGTTGCTGGAGATTCCTACCATGCAGCTTGAGCAAAGAATTAAGAAGGAACTTGAGGAAAATCCGACACTTGAGGAAGGGGTTAATATAGAAGATGAATCGCAAGAAATTGACGAAGGTGTTGATAATGACTCTTCTAGTAGAGATGACGATGAGTTTACCCTTGAAGACTACCTTAGCGACGACGAGATACCTTCGTATCGGCTATCAACAAATAATTACTCAAAAGACGATAGGAGGGAGGATGTTCCTTACTCATCGGGTTTTTCTTTTCACGAAAACCTAGAGAACCAGTTGGGTTTGAGGGTTCTCGATGAAAGGCAGAAGAACCTTGCCCTTTACCTAATTGGTAACATCGATGACGATGGATACCTCAGGCGTAAGCTATCCGCCATTGCAGACGATTTGGCCTTTGCTTTGGGTATCGATACCAATGAGGATGAGTTGGAAAAGTTGCTTTACATAATTCAGGACTTTGAACCGATTGGAGTCGGTGCTAGGGATTTACAGGAGTGCCTACTCATTCAGATTCAAAGCAAGAACCAATCGACACCTGAGATTGCTACTGCCCGAAAGATTCTGAAGTATCATTTTGACGAGTTTACAAAGAAACATTACGACAAGATTCAAGGGAAGCTAGGCTTAGACGACGATACCTTAAAGGATGCAATAGACGAAATACTTAAGTTAAACCCAAAGCCAGGGGGAGGCTTTCAAGACCCAACTAGCCGATTGACTCAGCATATTGTGCCCGATTTCATCCTCGAGCAGCAGGATGGAGAGCTGGTGCTAAGCCTGAATTCGAAGAATGTTCCCGATCTTAAGATTAGCAGGGAGTACTCAAACATGCTTGAATCGTATGCTGCCAACCGAAATAACGCAAGCCGACAAGAAAAAGAAGCTGTAGCCTTTGTCAAGCAGAAGATTGACTCTGCAAAGTGGTTTATCGATGCCATACGCCAACGACAGAACACCCTGATGGTAACCATGCAAGCAATAATTGGTTATCAGAAGGATTTTTTTCGAGAAGGCGACGAAACGAAGCTGAAACCAATGATTTTAAAAGATATTGCCGAAGCAACCGGTCTCGACATATCAACAATTTCAAGGGTTGCCAATAGCAAGTACATTCAAACCAATTACGGAATTTTTTCATTAAAGTATTTTTTTAGCGAAGGGATGCAAACCGATTCAGGGGAAGAGGTTTCAACAAAGGAGATAAAAAAGATTCTTTCCGATTGCATCGAGGCTGAGGAAAAGCGGAGGCCACTTACTGACGAGAAGCTTATGGCTATTCTGCAAGAAAAAGGCTATCCCATTGCTCGTCGTACTGTTGCCAAGTATCGCGAACAGCTTGGGATTCCTGTAGCTCGACTTAGGAAAGAACTATAAACAGTGATGTAAGTTAATTAGTAAATCACATGCTCAAAAAGTTAGCAAATGTAGTATCGTTAATCTTTCACCCGTTGATTATGCCAACTGCGGGTTTGCTAATTGTTTTTTCATCAGGAAGTTACATCTCCCTTCTTCCTTATGAAGTGAAAAAAATAATTTCTGTCGTTGTTTTTATTAATACTCTAGCACTCCCTCTGTTGCTTCTTCCAATTTTTCAACGCTTGGGCGTAATTCAGAGTTTTCAGATGCAGGATAAGCGAGAAAGGGTTATACCACTAGCTATTACCGCCATACCTTACCTCTTTTCGTTTTATTTCTTAAAACGACTTCCAATCCCAGAAATCATTGCCACTTTCATTCTTGGGGCAACCATTGCAATAGCTATTGCTCTTCTTGCTTCAATATTTTGGAAGATAAGCATTCACATGGTTGGAATTGGAGGAATATTTGGTTTGATTTTTGCCTATTCGCTTCGTTTTCAGGTTGATGTGCTGATTTTTTTGATTGTATTGGCTTTCATTTCTGGTCTTGTTGCTTGGGCGCGTCTGGAGCTAAATTTTCATAAACCCTCTCAGGTTTATGTTGGATTTCTTACAGGTTGTTTTGCTGTTGCGTTATCTATTGTTTTCCTATAAATTTAATAAACGATGGCCCGTTATTCTACATTTACTCTTTTGGTTTTGTTATTATTTGGATGTTTATCGGGGAAAAATCACACTAATATGCAAACTGTCCAGGATGTTGATATTGAAAGGTACATGGGTACATGGTACGAAGTGGCACGTTTCCCTCATTCTTTCGAAAAGAATCTTGTTGGAGTTACTGCAACCTACCGACTAAAGGAGAATGGTAATGTGGAGGTATTAAATGCAGGTTATAAATACGATTTAAACGGAAAACGTAAAAGCGCAAAGGCTTTCGCAAAAATTCCTAACCCTAATGAGCCTGGGCGTCTTAAGGTTTTCTTTTTCTGGCCCTTTGGTGCCGATTACCTTATTCTTGATTTGGACCCAGATTACCAATGGGCGATTGTTGGAAGCTCTTCGCCTAACTTCTTATGGATACTAAGCAGAACCCCCAGATTACCCGAGGAGCAGCTACAAACCCTTATCGGAAAAGCAAAGTCAATGGGTTACAAGGTTGAAAATCTGCAACTTGTTGAGCAAAAGGATTAAATAAATAGTAATTTATAGGTTTGTTTGAGGTTGCTACATTACTATTGGCTCAAAAAATATCAAGTTTTCTTAAACAATAAATGATGAAGGGAATTGTTTTTTCTTATGTTTGCCATCGTTTATTAGGACTTAACATTAACGCTATAAACAAGTAATGAGAACGATAAGAAAAGTTTTTGTTTATTTAGTTCTGTTCCTGCTTTTTGTCGTGATATCTCTCGTTATTTTAGGTTATCTAGCACAAGATAAACTAGTTGCATATACTTTAAAGAAAATAGAACAGGAAATAAATGTTAATGTCAAGGTTCAAGATTTTAAGGTTTCCATGTTGCGCGACTTCCCTAATGCTTCGATAATACTTAACAATGTTGAGATTACCGAGGGTAGTTTGATAGTTCCAAAGGAGTTAGAGCCAGGCTTGCTGAAATTAGAGGAGGTGAGGTTGAGTATAGGAATGCTCGGAGTTTTTAGGCAACACTACGACCTGAAGGAGTTAACCCTTAAGAATGGCTGGATAAACCTTTTCTTCGACAATTCGGGTAAAGGGAATTACGAGGTTTTTTCAAAGAAAGAGGGGGGTACAAGCGATTGGCTGCTTAGTATCGACAAGTTTAAGCTTGAAAATGTTGCGGTAAGTTACATCGATCCTATTACCGGGTGGACTTTTAAGGGCGTTGTAAGCGATGCTTCCCTTGTTGGTCGGTTTTCAACAGACCGAGTGCTTTTAGCCCTCAAGTCGAAGCTAAGGATAGCTAGTTTGAAACAAGGAGCATTATATTACCTTAAGGACCAGACTACAAGCGTTGATTTGATGCTTTTAATCGACTCTAGCACCATAAATTTTGAGTCGAAAAGGGTGAAATTGGGCAAAGCTGACGTTGCAATAAATGGGTCTTTCGGAAGGGATATAGGCGCACCTATTAATCTTTTTGTAAGAGGCGAAAACCTTGAGGTGAGTACGCTTGTATCGATACTTAGCCAGTATAGCGTTGCAATTCCCCCTGAAACCAAAACCCGAGGCGATATTGCATTCCGATTTAATTTGAAAGGACACAATAAGGTGGATAAGCCCTTTTCGCTAAACCTTTCGTTTAATACATCCGCGTTGACGGTTCATCTACCTGGTTATCCAAGTTTCTTGCTTCAGAATCTAACAGGTACCTTCGATAATGGTTCATCAAAACGGCCAGAAATGGCAGAGGTCATTATTTCAAATTTCACATTCAAAACGGGGAATTCTAATACATCAGGCTCTATTCGTTTAAAAAACATAAATGCTCCTCTTTATCACTTTGTTCTGAATAATGATTTGGATGTGAATGACATAATAGCATGGGGTGTGGAATTACCTATAGAATCGGGACTTCTAGTTGGATCCTTTGAAGTTATTGGAATTTTAAGCAATACTGAAAATATTACTCTTTCCGATTTCAGCAAATCGAAGTATAGTGCAGATATAAGTTTTAACAAGGTGAATTTTTCAAAAAACTATCTAAATGGTCAACTGAATGAGGTTTCTGGAAGTTTGACCCTACTTAACAGGGATATAACCAAAGCAAACCTCAAGGGGAAGTTGCATGGCTCAGTTTTCGAAGGGGAGCTAAGAGCGGTTAATGCCGCCGCTCTGTTATTTCATGATGGTAAAGCAACAATAAACGCTAGTCTT
This sequence comes from uncultured Rikenellaceae bacterium, assembly GCA_964481075.1. Classification (GTDB taxonomy): domain Bacteria; phylum Bacteroidota; class Bacteroidia; order Bacteroidales; family Tenuifilaceae; genus MWFE01. The sequence continues at coordinate 13,364 of CAYZSD010000024.1, forward strand.
ACCATCGATTCACTAAACACAAGCATGTTCTTTGCATCTGAAGCGAGTGAAAACAATCATTCTGATGTTTCTACCTTCGATTTTATTAGCTCCATAAGCAGCGATGTTTTTATCGACAAGTTTGTTGATAAAAAACTTGTATGTCAGCCTTTTAGTGCAAATGTTTACTATAAAGACAGACAATTACTATCGAATAGCTTTTTTGCAAGAACATGTGATGGGATAGTTACTGGTACTTTCGGCCTTTCTGATGGCATTGATAGTAGTCAAGAAATTCAGGTAAACCTTACAGCCGACGGACTAGATATAACAAAACTTTTTCAATCGTTTGACGATTTTAATCAGCAAACAGTGAAATCAAGCAGCATATCTGGACGGCTCGATGGATTATTTCAGCTATCAGCTTTATATGCTGGTGGTGAAGTTAATATGAATTCAGTAAAAGCAATTGGCGACCTCAAACTTTCGAATGGCAGGTTGGTAGATGTGGAGCAGCTAAAAGGGTTGTCGAAATTCATTTCTGTTGATGAGCTTAGCGACATTCGTTTTGAAACCCTCGAAAATAGAATAAGCATTGAAAATGGTAGTATTATTGTTCCACGAATGAGCATTAGCTCATCTGCATTAAACCTTTCCTTATCGGGAGTTCACTCATTTGCTGGAAATTACGAGTATCGTTTTGAACTTCTTCTTTCAGAACTACTTTCTAAAAAAGCAAAACGAAGCAAACCAGAAAACCATGAATTTGGAGAGGTTGACAGCGATGGAAGCCTAAAACTTTATATTAAAATTGTTGGAGACGAGAGCGATTTTAAGGTTTCTTACGATGGTAAGGCTGCCCGTGAGGCATTTAGGGAGCAGCTTCGTTCGGAGAGGCAGAGTATTAAGGAAATTTTCAGGGAAGAATTCTCTTTTCTTCGGGGTAGAGAGCAAAAACAGGAGGTCGATAGCATTCCTCAAACTCCCCCTAAAAATACTGATAGTAAGGATATTAAAAAGAACTCTGGGAAGCAAACTAAATTCACTATTGAGTGGGACGATGAATAACCCGTCGTTGAATAATATTTAGAACGGTTTTTCGTTCTACTTTTTTAAAACAAAACTTTAAGGAATTGGAAGTATATCGTACTAAGCAGCGTTGGAAACTGATACTGCTTTTAGCAGCTGTTATTATTGGTTTCGCATCACTTTTCATTACAAACCAACTTGTAAAGGAGCTTTCGCAGGAAGAGCGTAAGAAGATAGAACTTTGGGCAGAAGCCATTCGGGAGCTATCGCAGCTTACGAATTTTGATGATACAACCCAAAGCTTTACAATTATTTCCGAAGTTCTTCAGAATAACACCACAGTACCAGTTATACTCACCGATGAGTACGACAACGTCTTGTCGTACAGAAATATTCCTGACCATAAAATTGATACAAAGGAAGAAGCGGATAAAATACTTGCTTCTATGAAAGCCTCAAAAGACCGAATTGAGGTTGATTTACTTGATAATAGCAAGAATTTTGTTTATTACAACGATAGCACTACCCTCACTCAACTTACATACTATCCTTATATTCAACTCGCTATAATTATTCTGTTTATTCTGGCTTCTTACTATGCCTTTAGCCAATCGCGTAAGTCGGAGCAAAACAGGGTTTGGGTAGGAATGGCAAAAGAAACAGCACACCAGCTTGGCACCCCAACATCCTCGTTGCTTGCATGGCTCGAAATTCTCAAGGAAACCGATTTGTCGCCTGAACTTGTCAATGAGTTTAGCAAGGATGTGGCAAGGTTAGAGAAGATTGTTGACCGCTTCTCGAAGATAGGATCCAAGCCTACATTAAAACCCACCAATTTGATTGATGTTATTAACAACACCATAGGATACCTGAAAAAACGAACATCAAGCAAAATTACCTTTGTAAAGAACTACAACGAGAACGATTACCTTCTGGTGCCAATCAACGATACGCTCTTCGAGTGGGTACTTGAGAATATTGCAAAGAATGCAGTCGATGCAATCCAATCGACCGGTGAAGTAACCTTCACTATCACCGACAATATGCAGGTTGTTTACATCGATGTATCTGATACTGGTAAGGGAATATCCAGGGCACATTATAAAACAATCTTTCAACCTGGTTATACCACAAAATCAAGGGGTTGGGGTCTTGGGTTAACCCTTTCAAAGCGAATAATTGAGGACTATCACAATGGTAAAATCTTTGTGAACCACTCTGAGGTTGATAAGGGTACCTCCATCAGAATAGTTATAAAGAAAACATTTTCAGCTAGCTAATAAACTCATCTTACAGAAAACCATTCTACCCACAATCGGTAATTATCCGAAGGTCAGGGTTTATCGTGGGTTTATGATTTTTGCTTAGGCCACCATTCTTATTCTCGTTCCTCCTTTGGTTTCTTGTCAGGATTTCGGTGTAGCGCTGTCTTTGGGATAGGATACCAACTGAAATGGGGATTATAGCATCGTTGTTGATATTGTACTGAGCTCTTCCACGTTGTAAAAAATATCGGCTAACAATTTCTTCCTCAAGTAGTTTTCTTATTTCATGGTTGTAAGTTTCCAGCTCGTGTAGTTTGTTTGCCTGTATCAGTAACCTAAGGCTATCAATCAATGGTTGGGCAATGGAAAAGAGGTTATCCTGATTTGAAGCTTTGACAAGTTCATTTAGTTGGTATTCGGTTTGGGATTGATAGTTAAAATCTATTTCATTTAAATACGACACAAATTTTCTGTACTCATTATCAGAAAGTTTGAAGTTTGAAGGGCTTGCAATGGTAGGGTTTTGGCTTCGGTAAAGGGTGGCAAAATCGAAAAAGACATTCCGTACATAAAGCACAGACGAGATTCGGCTGTAGAGGCTCAGCTGATGCTCAATGTCTGGTGAAACTCCACCACCATCGTAAACAAATCGACCATTCCTCGTTTTGTATTCTGAAACAAGGGAATCGGGGATAAAGCTGATGCTCCCATCTTCGTTGCGTTGGGTGTAATCGACTGCTTGAATGCAACGCCCGCTTGGGATATAGTATTTTGCGGTGGTTATTTTTAGCTGGTTATTGAAGGGTAGCGCTCTAGTTGCCTGTACAAGCCCTTTGCCAAAGGTTCTTTCTCCAACAATAATAGCTCTGTCGAGATCCTGTAATGCTCCAGCAACGATTTCGGCTGCTGAGGCCGAAGCTCTATCGACAAGCACAACCAGTGGTATCTCGGTATCTACTGGACGTGAGGGGGTTTTATACTGTTGGTCAAACTCTTTAATTTGCCCCTTTGTGTAAACTACGAGCTGGTTCTTTTCTACGAATAGATTAACAATTTTCACAGCTTCATAGAGCAGCCCCCCAGGGTTTCCACGCAAATCGAGGATAATGCCTTTGGCGTTCCCTTTTGACTTTAAATCTTTAAGGGCAGTTTCAACCTCCTTACTACAGTCGGCAGTGAAGTTAATCAATTTAATGTAGCCAAGATCTCCATCGATTAAACCGTAATAGGGAACACTCGGAATGTGGATTTTTTCTCTTTTAAACTCAAGCATAAGGCTGTCGGGATGGTTTAACCTCTTCAACACTATCTTGAGATCTGTTTTGGGTGTACCCTTTAAAAGGTTGCTAACCAAATCGACAGACATGTTCTTAACATGAATGCCATCGACCCAAACAATCACATCACCCGCTTGAATGCCAGCTTTATGTGCAGGACTACCCTCGTAAACCTCAGCAACAATGGGAAAGTCCTTTGCATGACGTATTAGAGCACCCATACCCCCGTATTCGCCCGTGGTTTGAAACTCCAGATTATCCAGATTATCCTCCGTAATGAACTCATTATAGGGGTCGAGCGATTCAAGCATTGCATCAATCCCTATTTGAATAAGCTTCTCAGGATCAGTCTTGTCAACATAAAAAATGTTCACCTCCCGAAAGAAGGAGAAGAAAATTTCGAGGCTTTTTGAGGTAGCAAAATCAGCGGATTTGAATGCTAGAACCGATGTAACGATTATAATAGTTGAAACCAACGCCAGCAGTCCCTTCCTTAAAGTGATAAACCTTTTCATAAATAGCCGTATGTGATTTTTAAAAGAGCAAAGTAAACAAAAATAAGACCAATCATTTCTTTGTTGCTAGCTCTTGAAAGCTAAAAATGGTAAAAAAACCTTTGTATTTCTATTGGATTCATTGGGTGCTGGCTATTAGTACAATAGACCAAACATCCATAGGGGGATAATCTTCCCATTTCCTACCTCTAATCCATCAGTTGCAACATATCCGTTGGGGTTGCTACGTATGGTTTTTGTAATTCTCCTAGTTGCCGACAGGTCGAAAACCCACCGTCCATCCACCTCAAATTGCCCTTGTTTCGGTTTTCGAACGGAATGAAGTGCGGCAAGCTGGCTCATAAAGAAGGTTTGGTTTGTAACCTCTGGATCGGGCTCTTTCTCGCTCAGAACGTGAGTTAGAGCAGTATTTCCAAGAAAAACTCTCTGAGGCTTCTGCATTATGCTGATTATACTCCCTGATGGGTAGAGAAGCTGAAGCAGCTTTGCTTTTTCAAGGTGAAAGAAATAGGCAACAAGGGTATTCCTGTGAATGCCAACCCTCTCACTAAGCTTCACGATGTTAGGCTTATGGGGTAATTCTTGCGCCACAATGAAAAGCAATTGCTTTAGCTTTGATAGCTTCCTTGGGTCGTATCCCTCCATGTGACTAATATCACTTTCAAGGATTTGCATGGCTGTAGCCTCGATCCACCTCTGCTTCTCGTTGTCATTAAGGTTAAGTGAAGGATAGAAACCGTCCCAGAGATACCCTTCGAGGTAAAACAGGGGCTTAAACTGCTTCGCCAGTTCGGTTGCAATAGTATTATGATTCTCAAGAAGGTATTCAAGGGTAAAAGGCGATATTTCAGAAACCCCTCTAAAGCACAGGTATTCCCTGAACGACATGCCAAACATGTTGTATGTTACCACGTTACGACAAAATTCTGAGTCTTGCTTCAGAAGATCAATTACCGATGCACCAGCAAAAACAACGTGCAGGTCAGGTAGTTCGTTGTAAACCCTCTTCATCTCATACGACCAATTGGCGTACTTGTGAACATCGTCGATGTACAACCAGCTTCCGCCCCTGTTTCGAAAATCTTGAGCAAACTGAAAGAGGGAATGCTCAGAAAAGTATAAATCGTCTAGTGATACGAAAATAGATTCTGAACCCAGGTTATGTGCCAGCTTAACTCGTTGCAGCAGGAGGGTAGTTTTACCAACACCTCGTGAGCCAATTATCCCTATAAGCCTGTGCTTCCAGTTAATTCTTTTTACAATATCACGTTGAAAATGTATAGGTACAGAATTCGCAAGAGCAGTCGATTTCTTTTTTAAGTTATTCATAGAATAATTGTTTCAGCAAAAATAAAAAATAATGCTTAAATAATCAAGCATAAAATAGAATTATAATATTTTAAGTATGAAAAATTTCAATTGAAAAACTGTTATATGAGCTGTTATTGAAATCTTGAAAATGTGAAAATATTAGCTGTTTCCTTGCTAATACTTTTGCAATATAACACTATTTAGTTAATTTCGTGGCTTATTAGAAGCAAAACAAATCGTATCTTTTTGTGGAAAAAATTGTAGTTGGAATAGATATTGGTGGAACTAATACAGTTCTTGGATTAGTTACACACGATGGTGATTGTTTGAAGGAGAGGACGTTCTACACTCAAGCTCAGGAGAACTTTTCGGGTTACATTGAGCAGCTCTCATCGGAGGTGAAAGCGCTAATAGTAGAATCATCGGTTAAGGTTGAGCTAGTTGGCGTTGGAGTAGGTGCACCCAATGGGTCGTTCATCACAGGCGAGATAGTTGATGCTGCCAACCTTCGTTGGAAGGGTACTCTACCCATTGCAAACATGCTTTCGGAGAAGTTAGGTGTTCCTGTTAAGCTAACCAACGATGCCAATGCCGCTACATTGGGTGAGATGCTATTTGGCTCTGCAAGAAACATGAAAAACTATGTTTATATAACCCTTGGAACAGGTTTGGGCAGTGGAATCGTTATTGATGGTAAGCTTGTGCTTGGAAAGGATGGTTTTGCAGGCGAGTTGGGTCATACTGTCGTCAAACCCTCGGGAAGACAATGTGGGTGTGGGAAAAAAGGCTGTCTTGAGACATACGTTTCGGCAACAGGGCTTAGAAGAACCACGCTGAAAATGATGGCCGACTCGAATCACCATAGCATACTCCGATCGTACAGCTACGATGAGCTGACTGCGAAAACCATTGCAAAGTGCGCCCAGCAGGGCGACAGGGTTGCCCTCGATGCCTTTGAATATACTGGTTCAATCCTTGGGGTTGCCTTATCCAATGTGGTTGCCACCCTTGATCCCGAAGCGATTTTCCTTTTTGGAGGGCTTAGCAATGCTGGCGACCTGATTTTCGAACCCACTAAACGCCACATGGAAGAGAACCTTTTCCCGATATTCAGGAATAAGGTTCAGCTAATGCCATCGGGTTTAACCAATAAAAATGTTGCTGTTTTAGGTGCTGCTGCCCTTATATGGAAGGAAGAGGAGTAGAGTCAGCAACCTACATTTTCCCCCATCTATTGATTGATTTCCTCTTGGTTTTGTCAGTCCTTACCTTATACCTATAAATAAAGGTACAGTGGGTTCCTCATGAGGGGTTAGGGGTAGCGTGGGTATTGCCTACCCGCACCCTCTAAGTTGCGACTTGACCCCCAACCCCTTAAGGGGAGAAGAGAATGGTTTGCAAGGTGCGGGGGGTATCCCTTAAGGGGAGAAGAGAATGTTATATGCAAGGTGCGGGGGCTTGCCCCTTCAGAGGTTAGGGGTAGCGAGGGCAAGTAAAAGAAACATCGAATGTCGAACCCCTTCTACAGTCTCAAATTACTCCAAAATCCTATGCCTTCTATCCTCCGATTTGTATATCTCGTAACGCCACGATAAACAATCGACTATAACATTCTTATCGTTGTAAATGTTTATCATCTTCAGGCGATTGTCTTTAAGGTATTGAAACTGCTTTCTAAAAAGTAGCCTTCCGCTGCCATCGTAGGAGTAATGCTCTGTAACATTCTTGTTATCGTCGTAGGTATAGGTATTTCTTGTGGTTGACCGACCTTTCCCAACCTTATCCACAACAATTGTTTCTTCAATAATCCACCCTTTTTCGTTATACTTAGGAGTGCGCTGTAAGAACATAATTGAATCGGCAGGAGTTAACTTCTTCCCCTTTACTTTTCTTAGGATCTCCGTCCCGTTTGCATCGAAGGTGTAGGTGGCTTTATACCCCTGCTTACCATCCTTGCCAAAACCAGTAGCCTGTTTTATTGTGCCATTGGGATTGTAAGTATATACTTCTCTTACAATTAGTTCCTGCACATCGTCTTTTACCCGTTTAACTGTAAGCTGCTCAAGCTTACCGTTTGCTAACCACTTATACTCTTCTATCTTAGCGAGCTTCTCATTCTCAAAGAAGTCGGTTTTATACTTGGTTAATCCATCGAAGTAGTGCCAGCGATAGTTGTTTGGGTATCGTGTTTCCCAATCGTAGAATATCTCGGTGTGCAAACGCCCTAACGAGTCGGAAATCTCCTGAGCAATGGCAAAAAACTTGGCTGTTCTTACCCCATTCTCTACCACGTAGCGCGAAAGCACTTTATTCCTGTAAATGTTCTGTGGTTCCCTTGCTTGCCCAAACAGAAGCAATGGGCAGATTATGAGTACCATTGATATAAGCCCTACCGTATTGAAATTAATTCGATTCATGTTTTGTAATTTTTACCATGCAAATATATAGATTTTTAACTAAATCCTAGTTTGGGTTTTCGTGTTTAAGCTTGTCTTTTACATTCCCTTTTTGCCTTGGGAACTCATCTATTGGAATGGGTTCAGCCTTTCTCTCGGTCATTGTTTTAGGGAGTGGGACAACTAAAGGGAGAGGGTTAAAAGCTACGCTAATATTTTTGATTGTCGATTTCTTTTTCCACTCACCGGGCTTAGGGTCATGGTGCATAAGGTTCCCTATAAGGTGTGTCGAAAGGGTATCGGCATTGATATTGATTTGGGTGATGGTTCGGGATACCCCATCCTTTTGGTAGGCATACGATTTTTTCCCAATAATAGCACCCTCGGGGGTGCCGTTGTCGTGGTAAAACCATGAGACAAGGGCTGGATTCAGCGATTGATCATCGGGGAAAACAACTACATCGACAGTGATTATGTATTCGCCAATCCCTTTAAGGTCAACTTTATAGTCAACGGTTGTCTGATTACCATCCTTTGGGAGATCCCATTGCTTCTTTGGTTTCGGCCATAGATTTAGCCTTCTTTCCTCCTCCTGCTTTTGACGGCTAATGTTAAGCTCGGCGCCAATCTCAGTCTCCTGGCGAGAAAGCTCGTTTACAACACGGTCGAGAATCTTATCGAGCTTTGAGGGGTTCCGAACATAGTATTCCATTGAGGCGTAGAACTGCTCCTGGGTGTAACCCATTGGCCCATAGATTTCGTAGTAGTATTCGATGCTATCCTTCCTGTGGTAAATGCCTGCAAGATGAGGTGAGCTAACCGCAGCATCGACAAGGAAAACCTTAGCGAGGATTTTCACCATATCCTGTTCGGGGATAATAGCAGGTTTGCATCCAATGAGAACCATTGCTATTACTGAAAAGTATAGAATCCTTTGTAGGTGATTAAAGAGATGAAGCATGTTTATTTAAGAAATTTATGATATACGAAATGCTTACGGTTGGAGGGGCAAACCTGCTTTCGTAAGCATCATCGTTTTTAGGTTAGAGGGCTTGTTGATAAATGTTTCACCTACTTTAACTTGTCGAACATTACCCCAATCATTATTTCGTGGGAGCCGCCATGATGCTTTCTGATGCCTGTCAGAGTATAGTCGAACGAGTAGCCAAACAGGTACTTGTTATCGAGGTTATAGCCGAAAAGCACTGAGATTCCGTCCATCCATCGAAGCGATAACCCTCCCCAAAACTCCTTCCTGTAGGTTATCTTTGCGTTGAGGTCAACCTGAATGGGAGAGCCAATCATGTACTTCAGCAGAACGGTGGGTTCGAGCTCGTAGTCGCGGTTAAGAGAAATTATGTATCCTCCACTTGCCATGAAATGCTGTTTGAGGCGGTTTATCCCGTATATCGTGTCCATGTTCTGCTCACGTGGCAGGGTTGATCTGTATAGCCTCTGTCCAATTAGCTGATGGGCTGAAAGCCCAAAGATAAAAGATGTTGAGTAAACCAACACCCCCACCGATGCGTCGGGTTTAATGAGGGTTTTTGTGCCACGGAAAAGGGCGGGGTCGTTCATGTCGAAGTTATCGCCGAAGTTAAACTTTGAGGCATCGGCACGGAACATTAGGGCTCCTACAGAGATTCCCCCGGAGGCTCTGATTCCGCTTCGGTGAATCTGTCGGTTGTAGGCATAGGTGAAGAGGGTCCCCATACGGCTCGTAGGGCCGGTTATATCGCTGTAGATATACCCTCCGAAACCCATATCCTTCTTCCCATGCGGGCCATACACGCTGATGCTGTTAGTAATGGGGGCATCGGGTACGCCAACCCACTGGTAGCGGTTGTTTGTCCGAATCTGGTAGTAGTTGTACATGCCAGCAACAGCAGGGTTTATCATGTAGTTGTTGAACATGTATTGCGTGAACTGAGGTAGCTGTTGCGCTCGGGTGGGTGAGAACAACAGGCTTAGTCCAGCAGCGACAAGTGTGATAATTAGAACCTTTTTCATATCGTAAAGGTTTATGTTTTAGTTATTTGTTTCTTCAAAAGTTACTTAATAATTGTTACAGAACCTGCTATTGGCTTCCACTTGGTTGTACCCTCAACGTTGAAATTGATAACGTAGTAGTATGTTCCAGAAGGAAGCGGTTTGCCATTCCTGTTGTTTCCGTTCCAACCCTTAGTAGCCTCGCCACCTTTGGCTGACCATACCAGGGCACCCCAACGGTTATATATCTTGATTTCGAGGTTGGGGAATAGATCGGAGTAAGGTATTGTCCATGTATCGTTTATTCCATCATCGTTGGGCGAGAATACGTTGGAGGTATTTACCTTATTAAGTATTCGTGCTTTCAAGTTGATCTCCTCACGGCAACCGTATTCCGATTGCACAAGTCCCATTAACGGAATGTATTTCTCCTCCCTGTTGGTTTCAACGTTAACGATAGTTCCTCCAGTCTCAAGGTGCGGTTCGTAAACAGTAGTGGGGAAGAACATGGTTGGGGTACCTGAGTTGTTGGGTTCAAAGAAGTCGATAGGCGTCCAACTATACGTTAGGTTGATGTCGGGATGGATGGTGAACACCTGAATTGAATACTCGGTGTCGGCAAGCACTGAAATTACCGTAGTGTCGTTTCCAAAGCTCCTTAGGTCTTCCTTCGAGAAGAAGTTGTGCTGCTCACGTGGGAGGTAAGGCCCAATTTGCGGATATGTAACCACAGTCACCCGCTTTGTTTCTAAACAGCCTATTTCGCTAACTACCTCAAGATAAATAACCTTATCTTCATCAAGGGCGGGTGTTTTATATCTATTTATTGTACTAACAACCTCGTCTGGGTCATCGGTTTCGTTGTACCATTTGTATGAGGCTTCACCAACACTCCCCTGGATTAGTTCCATCCTTAGGTTTGCCTCTTCGCCCCAGCAGAATATGTCCTTTATCACATCGGTATTATCTTCCATTCTAATGGCAAAGCTAAACTCGTTGTCGATGTTGTATGGCAGGAAGAACTCAACGGTGTCCTTACATGTTTTTGGCTCAGTGCTTTCGGCAGCATACGATACAACAGCAAAATAATTACCAGTTCTCAACGCTTGCACTTTCCATCGTCCTGTGCTATTTGGTAAGCTTTCGCTTAGGCTTCCTACAAACCACTCAACACCGAAATCGTTGCTAAAGGTACCAGTTCCTCCCTGGATATTGGTAATTTCAATGGCACCTATGTCGCCAGAATTTGAGACACGGCAGTTTGCTGTATCTACAACCGTTGTATAAATGGGTCGTAGTGGCCCTGGCACCCTAATGGTATCGCGGAACACGCACGCATTGGCATCGGTAACAACGCACTCGTAGAAGCCAGGATGAGCGTTTAGCAGGTCGGGTGTATTGAAGTATTCATCGGAATTAATTGAATACCAGTAGAGATTGTAGTTTGGTGTGCCACCAACCGGGCGAGGACGAACGTAGTCAATCTTATAGTTATGACACTCGAGGGTATCATCGGTAGAGAAGATATAATCGCTTATGCCCAGAGGGCTTGGCTCGTTTACAACAACACGGTTGCCCTCGGGGAATCCGAAGTTACAGCTATTAACGTCGGTAATAAACAGGTCGTAGGAACCAGATGCTAGTCCAGTGAAGATACCATTGTTATTGCTGGTGGCATTTCCTTCAGAATCGACAATGGTATAGGTTATTGGCTGTGTTCCTCCGCTGGCCCACATCGATATTTCGCCATTCCCGTTTCCGTTGCAAAGCAAGTCGTAAACGTAAAGGCTAACCAGATTCAGAGCATCGGGGTTGATAAGTGTAACTGGTTCTTCGAGGGTTACCTGGCACATGTTGGCATCGGTGAGGGTGAAGAGGTATTCCCCCGACCCTAAACCAGTCAACGTGTTGTCTGTCAATATAATTGAACTTTCGTCCCAGCTAATGGTAAATGCAGGTGTTCCACCTGTAATGGCAAAGGTAACAGAACCATCCTCGCCATTGTGGCACAGCGGATTAAGGATTTGTGTAACCTCAAAGAGGATAGGATCTGGTTCAGCAATTGTTACTGTTAGAGGAACAGTACACCCATTTGCATCGGAAATGGTAAACTGATATTCTCCAGCAGCAAGGCCCTCGAGAAGGTCAACAATTGGAACACTGTTTTCGCCCCAACTGATGGTGTAAGGCTCGGTTCCACCGGATATGCTTAGCTCAAGATAACCATTGCTATCTCCGAAGCAGAGAGGGCTGACATTATCAGTAACCAATACTTCAATGGCATTTGGTGCAGCAATTTGAACAGAAGCTGTTGCCGATAAACCTGCATCGTCAATTACCTGAACAAAATATGTCCCAGCATTTAACCCCACAATGGTTTCGAGGTTGTCAAAGTCGGGTAGGGGACCAAAAGTCGTGCTCCAGGTTATGCTGTAAGGCCTTGTACCACCTAAAACAGTAAGCTTGATTGAGCCATTGCTTAGCCCAAAACAGGTGATGTGTGTAGGTTCTAGAATCAGATGGATGGCGTTAAGAAGGATAAACTCTGTCTTCACTGAGCAACCAGCCTCATCGGCGATAACAACCTGGTAAACTCCATTCACAAGATTTAAAAACTGTCCCGTTTCGTTGTTATCTATCTCGTTAGGGTTGCCATTGACCCATCGAATGAGGGTATAAGTAAGAACGCCCGTACCACCAGCACCACGAACATGGATAATACCATTAACGGCACCCTCTGGGTTTTCGGGTTGTTGGATAGCAATTTCGTAGGTTATAGGTTCTGGCCCGAACACCTCAGCGAAGCTGAAGTTGGGGCAAACATAATCGGTAACCACAATCTTGTAAAAGCCTGGTTCGAGGTTTTCGAAGAAGTTGGTTCGGAAGAAGTTCTCCCCGTCATCGATAGAGTACCAGAGATCTGCTTCACCTCCCGAAGCAATGATTGTTATACTTCCATTATTCGCCTCGCCGAAGCAGCCGGTGGCATCAACTGTAAATATGTTTTCAATAACAATGGTTGAAGGTGAAGAAAGGGTAATGGCTTCGGTTGAAATCTGGCAACCATTTCCGTCGGTTACATCAACCCAGTAAGTGCCAACGCCCAGGCTTTCGAATACACCCGTATCGTTTGTTATTGGGCGTGGCATTAGGGTATAGGTGAAGTTCCCAGCACCACCATTAGCCACAACAACTATTGAACCTGATTCCTCGCAGGTTGGGTTAGTAGCAATAACACTTGTGGTAATTTCTTGTGGTTCACCAACTTCAATAAGTATTTCTGTGCTACATCCATCCTGGTCGGTGATGGTGAACAGGTAAGTTCCTGCCTCAAGGCTAGATACCGTGCTCTCGGTAGTGGAGAACTCTTCCCCATCGATTTGCCAAGAGATTGTATAGCCTGGATTTCCTCCCGAAATTTCGAATTCAATAGAAGCAGTTGATTCACCATAGCAGAGTGCCTGGTAAACAGTATAGCCAACATCTATTGGTTCGGGCTCTTCAATAACAACTACTTGCGAGATGGAGTTCCCGTCGGGATAGGTTAATGTTACCAAGTATTCGCCCGCTGATAGGACAGCAGTCCCTGGACTATATCCACCCACTATAGATTCTCCTGTTTCAACACTAGTGATAGAAATAACGGGGATTTGGTCTCCATAAATGTAAATAGTGATATATCCATCGTCACCCCCATTACAGGAGACATGATTGGGCTCGTACTTTGTGAAACCTACCGTAGCAAGTTCGCATGAATTTTGGTTAGCTATGTTAACGTAGTAGTAAAGATTGGGGTTACCATAAATATTATTGGAAAGATTTGTGAAAATCCCCGCATCATTTGTTGATATCGCTTCCTCGGTACCAGCCATAATATCTACAAGATAGAGTGTGAACTGGTATGTTGAAGGAGGGCTTGCAATTACCTCAATAACATCACCCACGGTTTCGGTTGGGCTTGAATAGATGTAGCTAAGGGTGTATGAAATTGGGTCGGGGTTATCGAGAACAATGGGTCGCTCAAAAAAACAACCATTGTCATCTGTAACAATAAGGTTGTAAGTTCCTGATGAAAGATTTTCGAATAAGCCAGGACCAGAATCTGGAATAAGTTCACCATCAAGTGTTAGGGTTATAGTGTAAGGCGGTGTTCCCCCTCTTGGTTCAGCAAGGATTAAACCATCCATTCCGTTGTTGCATTGCGGTGGTATTTCAATTAACGATGCAAGTTCCAAAAGTGCGGGCTCATAAATATCCAGCCAATTAAAAATTATATCGCCGTTGCTGTCCTCAACAGAAATCATGTAGAACCCAGGTTGAAGATTTGTTAAGTGCAACACATTATCGAATTGGGGTAGAGCACCGTTAGGACCTGTCCAGCTTATGGAGTAAGGAGGTATTCCACCAATAATCAGGGCTTCAATTTCGCCGTCGTTTTGACCAAAACAGGAAATATGGGTAGGTGTTAGATAAACAGCAAATACTCCGAGGGTAACCATATCAGAATCCTCGCAGCCATTTGCATCGATAACCACAACTTGATATGCACCGGAGGGTAGCCCATCGAACAGGTGTCCGTTGTTGGGAGTATTAAGCATCGAAGCGTGGAGCAAATATTGTAAATCGGCTTCGCTCCATCTATATAGGTAGTAGCTGTAGGGAGTTGTGCCTCCGTCAACATCAGCCATAATGAAACCATCGAATTCAGTATCGGATGAAGGTGGGGAGAAGAACGATACGGTTAGAATCAACTCATCGGGTTGATTGATTGCAACAAGTTGAGATCTTACACATTGGGTTTCGTCAACCACTTCGATAAGGTAATCGCCAGCAAGAAGGTTGGTGAACTCATTGTCTTCCTGCCAATCGCCAGTATTTATCCTAAAAAGAACTGCTCCTACCTCACCTGTAACATTAACAACAATTGAACCCGTTTCGCCAAAGCAAAGAACATGGGTTACATCAACCGAAGTGATATCCAAATCAACAGGACTCTCAAAGTCAATTGTTTCTGTTGTTGCAGGTCCGCAGCCGTTTGTGTCGAAGGCTTCCACGTAGTAGCTTCCACCCCAGGGAATGCTAAATGAGTACAATCCTTCGCTTGCTACTTGCTGCTCAAAAGCCCCATTGAGGTAAAGATTGAAGGTATAGCTTCCGTTTCCACCTTCTGCCTGTACTGTGAATACCCCTGGTTCATCGCAAGTGGGTTGTGAAGTAGCTACAATTGATACGGCAACCACCTGTGGTTGGGCAATAGTAACCGTTTCGCTAATTCCTGTACAGTTAACGGCATCAATAGTTTCAACCCAGTAGTCGCCTGCAGGGAGTTGGACAAATGTAACCCATTCACCAGCATTGCCGGTAATGTTTTCACCAACCTGCCCGTCATCCTGCATCAATCGGTAGGTGAAAGGTGCTGTTCCTGTTGAGCACAAGGCTTCTATGCTTCCCGATGCCTCGCCAAAACATGTAGCAGGGAAAGGAGTTGCTGTAACAACCATCGGTTCAGCCTCTTCAACAGTAATGGTTGATGTAGCCTCGCAACCACCAAAGTCGGTTACAGTAACTGTATATGTTCCGGCTGGCAATCCAATGGCTGTTTGTGTAGTCTGCTCGGGATTGGTATTCCACGAGTAGGTGAATGGTTCCTGCCCTCCCTCAACGTTCACCGAAACCTCAGCATCGCTGAAACCAAGGCAGGTTAATGGAGTTGAGATGAATGCAAATGCTTCGAGGTATTGCCCCTCAATAACAATTGATTTTGAAACAGTAGTACCATTTCCTCCATCATCAGTTGCTGTAATAGTATAATTTCCAGGAGGTAAATTGTTCCAAGGATCATTGTAGCTGACCCCTGTGTCATCATTTACTACAAAAATTGTGAAGTATGGAACGCCCTCGATGAAGGTGATATTAATAGCTCCGTTGCTATATCCCTCACAGGTAACATGTTGGATTACCTCAACCTCAATGTCGAAGTATGAAATTGTAATTAAATCTGAAAGAACGGTACAACCATAGGAATCGGTTACCCTTACCCTATATTTTCCAGAAGGGAGATTGGTGAATGAGTATTCTGTTTGGTTTATTGGCCCACTATCAGCAATAACATCACCTAGTTCAATCAGGGTAAAGGTTAATGGTTGTGTTCCCCCTTGGGTTACCTCAACAGAGATAACGCCGTTAAATAATCCTTCACCTGTTGGAGCCGATGAGCTCACCTGAATTGTAATAGTTGTGTTATCAAGTATTGTTATATTGCTAAATACTTTGCAACCAAGTTCATCCTGAACCCAAACGGTATAATCTCCAGCGGAAAGGCCACCTATTATGTTGTCGTTGCTCCAGGGTCCGTTGGGGCTAAGTCCATATTGCAGAACCCCTTGTCCCCCCGTGGCATCAATAACCACCGAACCGCTACTTGGGTCTGAGCAGTTAACCAAGTGGTTAATAATGATTTCGTTTATAATTAGATCGCTTGGACTAGGAACCACTATGTTATCAGAAGTTATTGGTCCACAGCTATTATTGTCATTTACTGAAACCCAGTAAATACCACCTGTAATTATTTCGAAAAATCCAGTAAAGTTGGTCTCTACCAGTCCGTTAACCTGTTCGTATAGGGTATATGAAAGGGGTGGTGTTCCGCCTGTAGCAGTTGCTGTTATGCTACCTGCATCGAAGCAAGTTGGAATTATGGTGCTAATGTTTATTACAATTGGGTCGGGACCTATTACCACTGTTTGGGTAGCATAGCAAAGATTATTGTCCATTACTTGAACATTGTAAGTGGCTGGTATTAAGTTGGTAAACATTGGGTTCGTTTGCCATGCGCTCCATGGAAAGCCTATCCTTCTAATCCTAAAAATTGCTGGGCTACCCGGTGCATAGGTTCCACCTGAAACAGAGAGTGATATTGATCCGTTGTTGCTGGTTGGGCATGTTGCATTGGTTCCAGTTGCTGTAAGTATTATCCCTTCAACAATAACATCTTCAACCACCACCTGGCAGTTGTTGCCATCGGTAATGGTGAAGTTGTAGGTACCGGCACCCAGCGAGCCTGCTACTGTGCCCGTTGCAGATCCACCATCCCAGGTAATGGTGTAGGGGGGTGTTCCAGCTATGCTAAAGGTAACTGAACCATCGGCACCCTGACAAGCATTCTGAATGGAGGCAACAGAAACAATTAAATTTCCGCTACCAATGGTAACATTGGTTGTGTAAAGCTGTCCTGCGTTGTCCTCAACCCTTACCGAGTAGTCAGAAGCTTCAAGGTCGCTAATGGTGTAAAGTCCTTCGGTGGGAACACTTTCGCTATAAACAACGGTGTTCTCGGGTTGCTTTCGAATCACGATGTTGTAAGGTTCAACCCCGCTGGAAATGTTAAGGGTAATTACCCCACCCAAACCATTACATGCCGAAACGGTTTGAACGGTAACAAGTAGTTCAGGAATATCGGCAGAAAGGATGATATTTTGGGTTGTTACAGAGCATCCCAAGGCGTCAGTAATAACTACCCAGTATGTTCCATTGCTAAGGTTGTCGAATAACCCAATACCATTGCTTGAGACAGGATTACCAGGAGTTTTCCATAGGGTGTAGGTTAATGCACCTGTTCCTCCAAGGGCTTCAACAATAATAACACCATCCTCTTCTTCTTCAGCACTTTCAGCAATCCCAGCTACGATGTTGTAGGTAATCTGTGCTGGCCCTGTGATGGTTCTAAGGTCGTAGGCTGGGCAAAAACCATCGGTAACAACGATTACGTAGTCATTTGGTGATAGACCGTTGAATACATTATTATCTGAGAAAGTTGTGCCACCATCAATTGAGTAGGTTAAGGGACCATTGCCACCAGATGCATCAATTTCAAGTGATCCGTTGGTTGGATTATCCACATAGCATCCGGTAGCATGGGTAACTGTTATCCCATCAATGCTAATGGTTGAAGGTGAGGTTAGTATGATATCTCCTGTAGAAAGAGGGCCACAGCTATTTATATCCGAAACAAGCACTTGGTATGTACCAGCTCCGAGGCTCTCAAAGATTCCCGAAGTGTTGCTCACATCGTTGGGCATCAGCGTGAATCTTAGTGGCTGAGAACCACCGGTGGCTGTAACAGCTATCGACCCCTGCGTTTC
>CAYZSD010000025.1:0-30358 GCA_964481075.1 uncultured Rikenellaceae bacterium
AGCTCTGAATCGAGTCCAAGGCAAGGAGTAAACACCTGTGGTGCAAATGATATATTCTTCTTCGATAAGTATAAAGAACTGGATAACAATTTAGTTGAAGTATCAAATAAAAAAAAGATTGGGGTCATTCTACCGAAGCAATTCGTTTTCCCCCTTATCACCTCAAGCTGTTTCAATGCCGAGAGTATTGAACCAAACAAGTGGGTACTTCTCCCCTACTCCAACAATGGCAAACCATTGGATAAGAAACTAGTAGAATCGTATCCAACCCTAGCAAATTATCTGGAAGAAAATAGGATGCTGCTTGAAGGGCGAAAGGGGGTTATGCTCAATGCCATGATAAAACGGGGTTACTGGTGGGCAATGCTTGGTGTTGGAGCATACAACTTCTTACCCCATAAAATTGTTTGGGAGGCTTACGGAAAATCAACATTTCGTCCACGATTATTTGAAGGCCACTGGCAGGCTAACCAATCGCTCCAAGCCTTTATACCAACCAGAAGCCTTGAAGAAGCCGAACGGGTTGTGGCATTCCTAAAGGATAAAAAAGTTGAGGATTACCTGCTTTCCCTGAAAATGGAAGGAACCATGAACTGGGCTCAGCCAGGGAAGATTAAAAAATTATTGCTGTTTAAAGAGGAAGGCTATAAACTATTTTAAATAGATTTACTTTCTTCCAAATCGTTGGCCATTTTTACACCCTTAGGGTTTTGAAAACCATTAAGGTGTACTTCCTCTCTATAACATACCATCCCCGAAAAAAACATCAGAGTAGGCTGTCCGCTCATATTTTAGAAAACATGGAAACGTTAATGGACTTGTTAACGTTAAGGAATTTGACTATTTTTGTCTGTTCATCTTCAAATAAGTTTAAAAAATAGTAAACATAAAACCCACAATCAATGATTACCCAGCAACTCCTCAATCCCCGAAGCATAGTTGTAGTAGGTGGCTCCGATGATGTGCAGAAACCCGGAGGTAAGGTTCTCAAGAACCTTATAGACCATCATTTCAAGGGAAGTATTTTCGTTGTCAACCCAAAGGTTGATGAGGTTCAAGGCGTTAAATCGTACCGTGATGTAACAGACCTACCCCAGGTTGATTTGGCCATACTTGCCATTGCAGCAAAGTTCTGCCTTCAAACAGTTGAGATACTGGCAAAGCAAAAGGAAACCCGTGCTTTTATTATCCTTTCAGCAGGATTTCACGAGGAGAGCGAGGAGGGTGCCAGACTTGAAGAGCAGATTGTTGAAACGATCAACTCAACAGGTGGCTGCCTAATTGGCCCTAACTGCATTGGGGTGATGAACTCCAATTACGCAGGGGTGTTCACAACACCAGTCCCAAAACTTGATCCCAAGGGGATTGACTTTATCTCTGGATCAGGGGCAACGGCGGTTTTCATTATGGAAGCGGGAATACCAAAGGGTCTCACCTTCGCATCGGTTTACAGCGTTGGCAATAGCGCACAGATGGGCGTTGAGGATATTCTTGAGTACATGGATAACCATTTCGACCCAAGCACCAGTTCACGAATAAAACTGCTTTACATTGAGAGCGTTAACAAGCCCGATAAGCTATTGAAACACG
Source organism: uncultured Rikenellaceae bacterium (assembly GCA_964481075.1). Lineage (GTDB taxonomy): Bacteria > Bacteroidota > Bacteroidia > Bacteroidales > Tenuifilaceae > MWFE01. The sequence continues at coordinate 1,591 of CAYZSD010000025.1, forward strand.
CATCTTCTTTAATCCGCAAGGGTTGCCGTATAGCGGCAATCAAGTCGGGAGGCTCTGAGGCTGGTAGTCGTGCCGCCAGTTCCCATACCGGCGCACTTGCCAGCAGCGATGTTGCCGTGGATGCCCTTTTCCGCAAAGCGGGGATAGTACGTTGTCACGGAAGGGAAGAGCTGGCAACAGTTGCAGCCATTTTCATGCATCCTGAGCTGAAAGGAAAACGCATTGCCATAATCACCCATGCTGGAGGCCCTGCTGTGATGCTCACCGATTCGCTATCGAATAATAAGCTAGAAATTCCTACAATCGAAGGGCCAAAGGCCAAAGATCTGCTCGAGAAGCTTTTCCCCGGCTCATCGGTAGCCAATCCCATCGACTTCCTTGCTACCGGCACTGCCGAGCAATTAGGCCATATAATTGATGCCTGTGAGAACGATTTTGAAAATATTGACGCTATGGCGGTTATTTTCGGTAGCCCCGGACTGTTCCCAGTTTACGATGTTTACGACTTGCTGGACAATAAGATGAAGGAGTGTAAGAAACCTATTTATCCAATCCTTCCTTCGATTATCAACGTAAAAGACGAGATAGAGCATTTCCTTGCCAAGGGAAGGGTCAACTTCCCTGATGAAGTGGTGTTTGGCAATGCCCTTGCAAAGGTTTTCCAGACTCCTAAACCCCAAATAGAAAACCCAAATCTACCTGATGTTGAGAAGGTTACAATCCGCAGGGTCATCGATAATGCTTCAAATGGGTACCTATCGCCCGAAGATGTTCAGGTGCTACTTGATGCCGCTGGAATTACTCGTGCTGGCGAAGCGGTTGTTACAACGAAAGATGCTGCCCTTCGGGCAGCACAAGAACTTGGTTTCCCCGTTGTAATGAAGGTAGTAGGCCCTGTCCATAAATCCGATGTTGGAGGTGTAGTGCTAAATGTGAAGGACTCTGAGGCAGTTGCCAGGGAATTCGACAGAATGATTAGGATAAAGGACACAACCGCAATCCTCTTACAACCTATGCTTTCAGGCGTTGAGCTGTTCGCTGGGGCAAAGCGCGAGGATAAGTTTGGCCACATGGTACTTTGCGGGCTGGGTGGTATCTTTATCGAGGTGCTTAAGGATGTTAATGCTGGCATTGCTCCCATTTCAAACCTAGAAGCCCTTGATATGATACAAAGGTTAAAGGGGTACAAGATTCTTCAGGGTGTGAGAGGACAAGAACCTGTAAACGAGCAACATTTTGCTGAGATGGTTTCAAGAGTTTCGGTATTGGTTTTGGTAGCCCCTGAAATCTTTGAAATGGATTTGAACCCATTACTTGGACGCAAGGACAAGGTGGTTGCAGTTGATGCAAGGATTAGAATCGAGAAGTAATTATGAATAAACTTTGGAATTGGTACAAAAGCAGAACTTCAAACGAGAAAGTTCTGCTCGGAATTGTGGTTATCCTTCTTATCCTAATTGTTGTAAGATGGAATTGGATTTTGAAAGAGGCTTCAGAAGGGTTTCAGAGGTTTTTCAAATGAGGCAAAAAACTAGACCAAACAACAATTTCGATTGATATATTGAATTTTACTCTCCCTCGGTTAGCTTCATCATAGCTTGCTCAAGTTGAACAGATTTCAGACGAAGGAAATGGCTTAATGCCTTATTGATAAGCTCATCGGTCGATTCACCGAGGTAAGGAGCCAGGATTTTCAACTTCTTCATGGTAACTGGGTCGATATTAACCTCCCTTTCGATTTGAACCTCGCTAGCTGTAGGCGGTTCAGGCTCAGTAGTTATGCTATTCTCCTTGATAAATTTTGTGCTTGAGAGAAGAGCTTTCTGAATATCGTTGATTGTATGCTTACTTTTGGCCATAATTTTTCAGTATTTCCTTTGCTAAATCCATGTAATCATCTGCTCCCCTGCTTTTTGGGGCGTACTCGAAAATGCTCTGTTTGAATGCTCCCGACTCCATCAATGAGATGTCCTGTCGTATGTAGATATTGAACAGCCTCCCTGTAAAGTTTTCGTTTTCCGATAGGCTTGAAATGACAGCTTGACTGAATTTAGTACGAGGATCAAGCTTAACAAAAAGGATACCAGCAAGCTGAAGTGATGGATTCATACGCTTTTTTACCTTCTCAGATATTAGCATAATCCTATCCAATCCTATGAACGCAAAGTTTTCGGCTTGCATCGGTACAATGAAATAGTGGGCTGCAACCAGCGAATTAACACAGAGAGTCCCAAGACTAGGAGGGCAATCAATAAGGATAAAGTCATATTGATCAGATACTTTCTCGAGCAGCTCACGAAGCATGTACTCCCGACCAGGCTCATTGTTGAGCTGAAACTCGTAATCGAGCAGCTTATCGGTTGATGGTACGAGGCTGAGCTTTCCATTTTCTTTAAGAACATCGGTCAGTGAGCAACTTCCGATAAGCAATTCACCTACACCTAAATCGTGAGAATCGATGCCAAAAGCAGATGTTAGGTTGCACTGACTGTCGAGATCAACCAAGAGCACTCGTTTCTTCTTTTTAGCTAAAGCCGCCCCAAGGTTAAGAACTGTAGTTGTTTTACCTGTACCACCCTTATTGTTTATTACACTGAAAATGACTGCCATACGGCTAATTATTAGGTAATTTGTTAGGAAACTGCTGATTACTATCAACCCCACTAAGATATAAAAAAAAGAATACCACAACAAAAAACATTTTTGGTTGTTAAGAAAGCAAATTATAAACTACTTTTTACTTTTTTAACAGAAAGTGGTTGTGTTTTATTGAATTTCTATATAATTTTACAAGTTGAATTAAGTTAAATGATTAGATGTAATTAACATTTTGAGCCATGAAAAACATTATAAGTCTTTTTGTATTCATTCTTCTTGGTTTCTTAAGCACAACATCTAACGGTCAGTTGGTTAGAGATTTACACACACTTTATAGTCCCACAAATTACTATCAGCACCAAACCGATTCGAGTTCCTTCGAGCCATGGAGAAGCAATTCATCGGGTAGCCCTAGCTACTCGTTCGAGGTTGGAACCAGCTTCTCTTCGTTTGGAGGTGGCAATGGCTTCTCTTCATCTTATATAAGCCCAACTGTTTCGTTTATGGCAACCGAAAGGTTACAAATAGTTGCAGGGGGAAGATTCTCCCAGTATAATTTTGCAAGTTCGCCGATGTTTGCAAATACTCACGATGCAGCGAGTGAAAGTAATACTCCAGGAACACCTACAGAAGCTTTTGCCTACGGAAGATATCAGGTTAATAATAAGTTAAGCGTATATAGCCTAGGTGCCTTTGGGAAAAATCAACCTTACTATAACCCATTTGGTTCTTCTCCTATGAGCACGGCTGATTATCAACATGTTTCATTTGGGATGGATTACAAAATATCTAACAAGGTTAGCATTGGTGCTTCGTTTGGTGTAACCAATGGCCCTGCTTGGGGTACTCCACTTGGAGGAGGCTTGAGAAATCAATCAATGAACCCATTCTTCCCTTAGAGGTAACCTCCTTTTCTGGCCATATTTATACCAAATTGGTATTTATTGATATTAACTGCTAATAATATAGTGGTCTAAACATTAGACCATCAACCCTATTAAATTCGAAAGCTGGAAAAGGAATTTTCAGTAGATTGATTGCTTGGAGGGTAGATCTTACCCATTTTTTCTTCGCAGGAATTCTTGTTAAATCAATATCCAGAGAAAGTATGTATTGGCGGTATCGTTCAAGGTGAGGGAAGGGCTTTCCCTTGTACCATTTTGGATTCTCGAACTCTTTTATCATACCGTTACCACTATATCCAACGGCCAAATTTAGCCATTGCGGCATAGAGTTCATACCTGTAATACTCTTTAAATTAAATGAAAACCATTGGGTATGACCATTATAATCGAGAAAAAAACTCTCAATGGGTGTCTCACCAAGAATTGAATGGTATTTGGGATAACCGCTTGGCGAGTATGAAAATTTCATCAGTACCAATTGCTCACTAAGAAAAGCCTGCTGGCAGGTAAAAAGGGCTGCCCCAAAGGTGTTTGCAGCTATATCGGGCCAGGAGAAACCCCACCCCTCGTAAAGTCCATCAAACACTTCGATAGGTGCTTGAAAGAGAAATCCAACTGCTCCACCAATTAATAAAGCCCGTTTATTTTCAACCCCTGCCCAGCGAAGCGAACGGTAGGCGAAATAACTCTCCCAATAGGCCGCATAGGCATGGCCAAACTTATCCATTTGAAGGTACCCCTTTGAGTCGTTGTAGAAATGGAATGGTACACGCTCTTTATCTTTATACCAAACGAAACTAAGGTAAGACAACCCTGTTGTGTATATTCCAACACCAGCAATTGCTACAGCTTTAATCCTTGGCTTAACTAATGAATCTGGGTACTGAATAGACAAAGTAGATTGTTGACATTCTCCTTTCAGATGTAGGGTTAAAATAAGGACAATTATTGAAAATCTAAACATGCTTCCTATACGAATACTTTTTGCTTGATACTATTAAAAAGCAATTTTGTGCTTTCAGATGGGGAGTCGAATGAAGTATCAATAGTACAAAATTGACTTTGTGGTGGTTCAAATGGTGAACTAACACCAGTAAAATCCTTAATTTCACCAACTTTTGCTAAATTGTATAATCCTTTTATATCGCGTTGTGAGCAAATACTCATCGGTGCGTGAACGAAAACCTCAATGAAACTATCTTGTCCAATAATTTCTCTTGCTTCTTGCCTTATTGCAATAGTTGGTGAAACAAATGCTGCAACTGATAACACCCCAGAGCTATTTACAAGTCTTGCTAACCTCGCAGCCCGGCGAACATTCTCATGCCTATCATTTAGAGAAAAACCTAAATCGTTACAAAAAGCACTGCGAAAAATATCACCATCAATAACAACAGATGAAACATTACTTTCAGAGAACAATTGATGAAGGTTATTCGCCAATGTGGTCTTTCCTGAGCTAGGTAAACCTGTAAGCCAGATGGTTATCGGATTTATTTTTGGCATTTTGAGGAAAATTTTGGACAAATCATTGGCTATCTCACAAGTTTCTTAAACTCCCTCTCAACAAAAAAACCCTCAATCTTGTAATTTACTTCTAAAACTTTTTTTTCTAACGTCACAACTGACCAACGAACCTGAGATGTCTTTGCTGCATAGTCCATAATCAGAACCTTCTTCTTCATATCAAGCCTCCATTGTCCCTTTTCATCCGATGAACTCGTTGGATAGCTGATGGTTTGAAAGAATTGTCCATCGCTTTGGAAACGCCAAACCACTTTTATTTCATCCGACTCCTTGCTCCCATTAACATAGTAAGAAACCATTTCCCACTCACCAATCAAACGACTTTCGGGTTTTGAGCAGCCAAAAAGGAAAAGTGAACCAAAAAGAATAGCTGATACGAATATGCGCCATAAAGAATGATTCATATTGTTGAAATTTAAATATTTGTAACTATTGATCCCACCATACTCCATCTGTAATACAAATGTTCTTTGGTACGTTTGCCGAATTGTAGTTGTATTCACTTTGTGGATACGGAAATCGACGGGGTACTTTCTCCCCAGTAGAATTTCCAATTGAAGGTTGAAGGGTTGGAAGACCTGTTCTTCGCCAATCGCACCATACCTCGGGCTGCATGAAAAGGGCAACATATTTGGCATTGATAATTGCTTCAAGGGTTAAATCAACCCCATCGAGATAGCTGGAGAGCCATTGATCATTATATACCCCATAATCGCGGAGCGATGATTCAACGGCAAGACTAAAAGCTTCCAATGCACTTGAGGTAAAGCCTAGCCTAAAATAAACCTCAGCTTCGATAAACTTTTGCTCGGTGAACGATGCCAAAATAACTTTTGATCTGCTCATGAAAAGTGAATCGGACAGCTTCGATGCTAAATCATTACATGAACCTGCAGGTGATCCTTCGTAAGAATTTAAGCTGGTTTTCTTGAAAAATATGGGTAATCGGGGATCGTCATTCCCTTGCATGAGGCTTACTAGCCTATCGCCCGCTCTAAGCTGGTCGCTAAACGAACTTACAAACAAATATTGAGGATTCTGAACGTTTTCGAAAGTTGCATAGTTTACAACCAAAGCATTCCCTGTTCCAGTGAACATGGTGTTGGCAATAAAATCGTTAAGCGGTTCGAAACCGTTTATCTTTGAGAGATGTAAGTTGTAACGTAATCTAAGGAAGTTAGCGTAATTAATCCACTTTAGGGGGTCTCCCTGAAAGAAAAGATCCTCACTAATAGGGAATTGCTGCTCACCATACATCTGTAGGTCTGCAACCCCTTCGTTAAGAAGCTTAAATATGGTTTGGTATAGCTCTTCCTGAGAATCGTACTTGGGAGTAAACGAACCGCTTCCAGATATAAAACTCTCACTATATGGCATATCACCCCATACATCAGACGCCAAACCAAGGGTATTAGCCATCAATATTTTAGCAATCCCACGAAACTTTCCGGTTTGACTTGTTGTCGATTCATCGATAACAGAGTATAGATTTGAAAGAGTTCCTAAGTAGCATGTGTACCAAAGATCATCCATATCCTCAGTTGTAACATTATACCTTTCAATTTCAAGCAACTCATCTCTAACACCTGAGGTTTGCTGCATAAGCATTGAGGTGTAAACCGAATTCTTTCCGTGTGAAAAACGAACCATTCCTAGTTGGCATTCAGGCAGAAGACGCCCGAGAAAGGCCATTTTATCGTTCAACGTTTCTTCTTTCTCCCCCCAATCGCATGAGGAAAGGAAAACTATTCCAACTAGTAAGAAAACCTTAAATGACTTCATATTATAGTTTTTTCTATTTGCAATTGCAAAATTAGCAATAAATGTCTAAGGAATATAAATTTAGAAGGTTAAATTTTATAACCAGAAGCAAATGAATTCAATCTATTCTCCAGGTATTTGAAGATGCTTGATTATGCTAACCAGATTTTGTTCTGTTTTGGCTCTCAACCTACCTTTTTGTAAATTACACTCGGAATCACTACAAACCGAATGGATTGCTCTTCGAACCGACCTGCGGTTAAGACTCACATTAACCTCAATGTTGTTATCCTTCAAAAGGAAATAAGTGTTATTGGGGATAAGAAGAATTTGAAGATGAGAACGACCTCCCACATGTACGCTTTGTAAGCGACTCGAGGGCAGCATTTTCCTTCGAACATAAAGAGAGATAGAGCCTTTTACTAGCCTTTGAACAAATGCCCCTTGCCGATGAACAAATTCGATGGTTTCGGTATGGGAAGCAGCTTCAAGGGTAAAGGACGATATTAAATTTTTATCAACCTTAACTTCTCTGTTCGTAAAAGGTTCTTGCCATATCAACTCATCAATAAACATATTGTATTTAAGAAGTTGCTGCTCAACAATCTCTCCATTTGATAAAAAAACATCTCCTTTCAACCAAATATCGTTAAAGAACTGACTGCCTGCATAATCCTGTTTATGCACGTATATCTCACCTGCTAATTGGGGGCTTGAAATATGCGCCTTGCCCTGCGCAAACAGTTCAAATGAAAAAAGCATGAAGCAAATAAAGCTTATAAGGATTGTTGCTTTTTTTCTAATTATTGGATTCATTATTGTTTTTTTACCTAACATCAATTAGTTTAATCTCTCTGAAAGCCTCGCCGTTAATCGTAACTCCCTCAACAACAACAACATACTCCCCCTTCAGGTGACTAGTGGTAAAATTTATTCTATTCTCACCAAAAATTTCACTTTGTGCGTAAGCCCCCCAGAAAAGAAGTTGTCTAAAATCGGGGTACTTGCTGCTTGATAGTTGGCTGTTCAACACCTCTTTAGGTATCCTATATTTAGGCCAATTTGCTAAAGAATCGAGAAGAATTACCTTTGAATTCTTTGAAAAATGAGGTTCAACTGGGACATCGGGCTTCAAGTGAACCGATACAATTCCATTAAAGAGCAACTCTCCAAACCGCCAGGGAAGATTTACCAGCTCAATTTTTGAAATCTTATCAGATCCAAATTCAGCAAAGGATGTTATACCTTCCATAAGTACTCCATTCAAAAAAACTGCGGGAGCATCCTGAAAGAAGTTGTAAGACGTCTGGCCATTATGAACACGTACTGAATAATCTTCTCCCCTTCTCCTAACTCTAAGGTAAGGAATAAGTTCTCTTGAAATTTCACTTAAATCTGTAAGTAGTTCGTAGTCAGATAGATTTACACCATAACTTGCTGATGAAAACACCCTAGGCAAATCAATTTGCCTTCCATTCCTGAATTTTCCTGAAAAAGATTTTCCGTAGGTGAACGCCTTCTGTATCCTAACAATCTCCTGCGAACGCTTTATGTAGTCAATTAGCTGGTCTGAAATAGCTATTCTTTTAGCAATAAATGGTTTATTCAAAGAGAACTTATCGTCAATAGTGAGGACAAATTCCTCTCCAATTGTAGTGCTATCAGGTAGTATTATCAACTTTTTCCCTTGGTAAACATGGCTTAGATGAAAATGGAAACGACCGAAAGAATCGGTTCGAACATATTTCAGATTTACAACCGAATCAGGGGTAGAAAGTAACACTCGGGCGTTTGCAATTGGTTGCCCATCGAGCTTTCTTTTCAATTCACCTGAAAGGAATGTTCCATCAACCTCCATATAGTAATCTTTGCTTATAGGTTGGCTTATACTTCCTGTTGGTTTATCCTGATCTGATGTCCTTTCTTGATCAATTAAAGATTCAAAAGCAGAAATTGATGCTGTGTAACTCTTTATTTTATTGCCATTTAAAGGGATAATACTAAATGAGGCGTGTTCTTGAACTTTGTAATCATGCTTATCAAAACTAATTCGAACATAATTACTGTTAGGCCTTTGATAACCATCTGTGTAGCTCTCTTCATTTTTGTCTTCTGAATGTAGATTCAAGAAATACTCATCGAAACGATTGGCAACAATAAGCTGCTTTGTCGTAAAAAAATCCTCACCAAACCCACGCATATAGTTTGTGAAGGCAACAAGCTGATAATAGCCCGTAGATAGCGTATCGGGTAGATTAATGATTGTTGCGCCAATCATTTCCTTAATAACAATAGTTGTGTGGTAGATAACTGTTTGATTCTCATTTCTGAGGATAATGTAAGCAACCTCGCTATGGCTCTGCTTTTCAGCCATTCCGTTCAAAAGGTTTATGCACACAAAAACCTCTTCTCCAGCAATATATATATCCCTATCGGACGAAATAGTTAGCCTCTCTTCAAAAGGTGATGCTTGTAGAAAAGAATTAGCCCTTGCGAGCCCATTAAGTATAAGAAAAACTAATATTATTTTTAATCCTATTCTAATCAACGTCATAGCATGCTAAAATAAAATCCAATGGTCTAAAAGAAGCTCCCAGGATGATTCAAAATCGGGCAAAAAATCCAGGTCATTCACTCGTCGAATGGCCAAAGTACCTCTGCGAAGCGGCTCGGAGCTAAGGGCAAACGATTCAGAATGGAACGATGATACCTCAAAGAAACCCAATACCTTCTTCTGTGGATTGTTGATACAAATAATATTTCCTTTCAGTTGTGCTGGCATTGGATCGAACAGCTTTCCCTCCGACTCGAGTTGACTTTTCAACTCCTTGTAGAACGCAAAGCTACCGTCGTTGAGGCTATACTGCCTTAGAATTACAATCCTACGATTAATACCTTGAAAAACAAGTGTATCTGGTTTAGTTATTGGAAAAACCTTATCAACGAATCCAATGTCGTGAAAAACTGACGAAGCGTAACTGTTCGACTGGGGTAGCATTGTAATATTTACACTCTGCTCTAGTTTTCGTTTAATACGACAATACAAGTAATCGGGATCTGCACCCAGCTCGGTAAGGATGTATTGTACCAGCATAATAGGCTCGAACCGAACCATAGGAAAAGCACCTTCTGTTCCATGAACATTTGCATAAAGACCAACACCTTCAACCTCCTTTTGAGATAGCTGCCCATTATTATCGGGGAAGTATAATGATCGCTTTTCCCATGCTACCTCAAGGCTATCAACTACTATCGAAGGCATCATCAAACAAAAATCGGAACAAAAAGTGTTACCATCTGAAGTTTCAATATAAAGTTGATAAGAATTACCTACTTCTCCAGCTTCACTACCCACAATCCGATAAAAACCAGGGTTTTCTTCAAAGAAATCAAACCTACTCCCCTCTTCGTCAACCACATAAACATCTGCCTGTGATACAGGAATGAATCTAAAAGATTCGTTGTAGGGAACTGACTGCGAAAGCTTAACATAACTTGAACTCAGTCGGTTAGTAAAAATCGCTTCAACAGAAAGGTACGAACCATCGGAGTCGATTGTTGGATTAAACCACTCAACGCATGAAGTGATGCCAAACAGAAGTAATAAAGGTAGTAGTTTCTTGATTTTCATCGACTCAATTTTTAAAAGGAAAAGTTATATGTTAAAGTTGGAAGCGGACGACCAATGATATATAACTTGTAAAGGCTATACTTCTGATGATTATTGGTTTCATTTGGTACTTCCTTTTTATAGAAAACCGAATAAACATTCTTCCTCCCATAAACATTAATTACTGAAAGCGTCCAACTACTCTTCCCCTTCGAATTCAACTTCAGATTCTCATCGTAGGTAATTGACAGGTCCAGGCGATGGTAATCGGGTAGCCTATACTTATTCCTATCGGAATACTGGATAGCTTGATGTCCCTGATATTCAAACACCTGCTCAGGGTATGTAACTGGTCGTCCGGAGTTGTATGTAAAAGTAGTGTTAACTCTCAATCGACGGGTGAATCGATAGGTGCTATTCAAAACCAAACTATGTGGTCTGTCGAAACTTGAGGGGAAGTAAGAATTGGCATTAATCTGGAAAAGTTCATAATCCTCATTAGTTCGTCTTAATGTTCGCGACCAAGTATAGCTCAGCCAACCTGTTAGTCGCCCAATTTTTCTGGTTACATATAATTCTGCTCCGTATCCAATCCCCTTAGCTTTAACCAAATCAGTTTCTAAATATTTGTTCATCAGAATACTCGCACCATCACGATACTCAATAATATTGTCAAAAAGCTTTAAGTACGACTCAATGCTCAGCTCAATGCTCTTATTATCAAACAAATGAAAGTAGCCTAATGCTAGCTGATCGGCCACCATTGCATCGGTAAACCTGTTGCTTAGCTTCCAAACATCGGTGGGTGACATAACCGATGTATTAGATATCAAATTGATATACTGGTGATTCCTGTTATAGCTGATTTTAAGCGAGTTTACATCGGAAAGCATGTACCTAATTCCAAACCGTGGTTCTATGCCAAAATCACTCCAAACAGCAGGCCAGCGAGTATTGAATTGTAAAGTATCAACAATATACTCTGGTCTTCGCGGTTTGTTCTCATCATATTCAAAAATACTGGTTGGTCCAGTAAGAGCAAACCAAACCCCTCTTAGTCCAATCTCTGCACTAAGCATTGGCGTGAACTCAAGATTAGCTCCAATGTAAGCAGCAGCCTCGATTCCGTTGTCATTTTTCAGTGCATAAGGGTTTACAAACGATTTACTACCGATAGGTTCAATTTCTCCTGGATTTGTTTTGTATTGAATAACTTGAACACCAAAGTCAAAAATATTCTCATTGTGGGGTTTATAATCGAAATGCCACTTTAACGTAGAGTACTTAACAGCACTTTTCATTGAGAAAGCATTCTTTGGTTCTACTTCTTCAGGTAATTCGATGCTATTATTGTACTGACTAACACCTATGGTGAACCTTGAAGTGAGTGATGAAGAGAGGTTTGTATTCAACCTAACTGAGCCTAAGCTGCTTGTGTAAGCATGTTTTGTTTCACCACTCAGAAGAAAACCGTCTTGGCTCTGATAGCCAAAAAAGGAAAGCGAATTACTCTCGGAAAGGTTTATTGAAAGGACACCGCTTACGTCATAAAAATTTGCCGAGCTATTCATCAGATCCGAATCGGGTATTCTGTTTAGTAGCCAATTGGAATATGACGTGCGCCCCCCCAACGATATGAATGCCTTTCGATTGAACATTGGTGACTCGAAGTGTAAACGGCTATAAAGAAGCCCTAAACCACCTCTAATCTTTGCCTCCTCGGGATTTCCTCCTCGTTTTCTGATATCTATGATTGAAGAGGCTCTCTCGCCATAACGAGCAGGAATACCAGCTTTTATGAGGGTTACACCGGTAACCATATCTGGGTTAACTATCGATACCAAACCGAACAGGTGCGATGAGTTGAAAAGGGGTATATCTTCAACAAGGATTAGGTTCTGATCGGAATTACCCCCACGAACATTGAAACCCGTACCGAACTCTCCAACGCTTTGAATACCTGGGAGTAAAGTAAAACTCTTAATCACATCCTTTTCTCCTAAAGTACCGGGTAACTCCTTCAGCATCATCGGATCTAATCGAATTGTACTCATCTGTGTGCTACGCACATTAGCATCCTTTCTGAAAGCAGTAATAGTAGCTCCCTCCAAGTGATGACTTTTCTCGAAAAGCTCAAGCACAACTGTTCCGGGTGATATTACCTGAAGCTCATAAAAAGAATCCTCATACCCTATGTAGGAAAGTTTGACTTTACTCAAACCCACAGGCATTGTAAGTGAAAATTTTCCATCGGTATCGGTTGAAGCACCTGTACCAGACTTTTCTTCGTAAATAATTGCTCCAATTAGAGGCTCACCCGATGACCCATCGTTAACCATCCCAGAAACTAAGGCTCTTGAGTAGCGACCTAATTCCATTGGGTTACCAATCACCAAAGGCCCCTCTTTATCTTTAAAATCGTGATTTCCCGGGATTTCAGTAGGGATAAAAACAACATAATCATCAATCTGTATGTATTTCAGATTAAACTCTTTACATATTATAGCCAGAATCTCGTTTAATGAAAAGTTTTGTAAATCTGCTGACAGTTTATTCCCATCGAACCACGATTCTTCATAAAAGATTGTAATATTGTTTTTTAGCTAAATATTAGAAATCAAATCGTTAATTGAATTGTTATCAGAATATGATTGCGCCTTAACGAAGGAAAAAAACAAAGCGATAAAGAAAACAATCAACGAAAATTTTCTTGCAAGTTTTTGAAAGAAGTGCATAGAGAGTAATCCGATGTTTATAACAAAAAGCATATTTTTTTGATGTTTTTTTTGTGAAAGGGTTTAAAACTTTAGAACTTTTTCCTTATGAATGTGTTGACTAAGGAAAGTTTTCGAATTGAATAATTTTAAACATAAACTGAAATGACACTTGAAAGCATCCTAGACAAATTTTGGAACGATTACTCCAATCAGAATCCATCGGCCAAGCGGATACATCAACTCTTCGAGGAAAAGGGTGAAGTTGTTGTAAACGACCATATTGCATTTAGAACCTTTAACCACCCTAAAGTAAACATTGAGGTTCTATCAGAACCATTTCTCAAAGTAGGTTATATAGAAAAGGGGCAGTACCACTTCGAACAAAAACACCTATTTGCTAAACACTTTGAGAATCCAACCCATCCAAATGCACCACGAATCTTTATCAGCGAATTGATTGTTGAGGACTTTAGCCCATTCATGCAAAATGTTGTCAAAGAGTGTATTGAAAGGATTCCCTCTGGCATTAAGGGCGAGGAACTCATCTTTTCTGGAACTATTTGGGGCAACCCCAATTGGGATACCTATTTAAAACTCCGCGACGAATCTGAATATGCAGGTTGGCTCTATGTGTATGGTTTTCGGGTAAACCATTTCACTGTAAGTGTTGACAACCTAAAGCAATATGGTACTATGGAAAAAACCAACCAATTCCTAAAGGATAATGGTTTTAAACTTAATACTTCTGGCGGGGAGATTAAAGGAACACCAGAGGAGCTACTTCAACAGTCAAGTATTATGGCCGATATTATTCCTGTGCAATTCACCGACAGGGTTGAACAGATTCCGGCATGTTACTACGAATTCGCTCGTCGCTTTACCGATGACAATGGGAAAAAATATAGTGGATTCATTGCAAAAAGTGCCGATAAAATCTTCGAAAGTACAAACTACTACAAGAAGTAATGACTTGAATATTAAAGAGATGTATTAATCAAACGACGATCCCCGAGATCCAACATTCGGGGTTTGTTGTTTGATACCAACCTCATTTCAAAAAAAAATATAAGGCTATATCAATTCTACCGCTTGGCTCTGGACCCATCCCTTATTGCCATCGGCAATACGAATCTCAACCCATTGACCAATAGCCTTTGTTATTTGGACTTTTGTTCCAGAGTGAAGGATAAAAAGATCCTTTCCTGTATCGCCAGGAGAACTTTTTACAACAACCACTGTTTGAAATATAATTGCCTGATTACGAAGGGTTACTCGATGCTTCTCGTGAATACTGAAAACAAGTGAACCTATAAAAAGAATAAATGCTAAAATTGAAGCCACAAAACTTAGTCGTTTTAGCCATACCCTGAGAGAAAACCAAAAGGATAAAAACAGAACTAGTGTTGAAGTAAAAAGGACGAAGCTAAACCAAGCCCAACCATTTGATGTAAGAATACTCCTGGCAGAACGATACCATTTTGTAAGAAAGAAAACAGGTAGCGACTCTATCCTGTCAACCGTAAAAGTTTTGGCATACTCTAAATTAAACTCAATATCCTCATCGTGGGGGTTCAATAGGTATGCACGCTCGTAGTTAAGAATTGCATAAGGTATTTTGTTGAGTTTAAAGTACGCATTTCCAAGATTATAATAAAGTTCAGCATTATGATATCCGCTATCTACAAGCGTTTGATAGAGCTCGGCCGCCTTATCGAAGTTACCTTCAATATATTTTAAATTTGCTTTATGTAAAAGGGAGTCGGGGCTAAAATCTGCTCTAACCCCAAACCATACCAATACCAAAACTATTGTAAATACTACCCTACTCATAATAAATTCATTTTTTCAAATATATTAAAACCACTATAGTAAAGCTGGTTATTAACATAAAACTATCTTCCAATAATTCCATCAAGCTTTGCAATTAATACAATGGAACTTTCGTAAAGGTCAGTCATTTGCGACTGTTGACTTTTTGGTGCAAAACGAGCATATTCGCAAGTCGATATAATTCTCAAAAGTTCTTCAGTATCTGCCTCAGGAACATTTCTAAGCGCAAGGTTCTCTTTAGCAGTTTCGCTGGTGAGATTGGCTATAGGGATACTAAGCTTATCGGAGATATATCCCCACATTGCCTTAAGAAGCTCTTCGTAAAACTGCTCTTCCTTTGATTCTTTGAGTAATTGCATAGCCATCTTTAGGCGCTTTCGTGCCATCTTATTAGCTCTCCGTGTTCTCACCAAAGCAATGTTTCTCTTAAGCTTCCTTTGGTGCTTTAGCCAAAAGAACAGTACAATAAAAATCAAAAGAATAATGAAAAGGTAAGCGATGTACTTCGTACTTGCAATCAAAAGAGTTCCGTTCAGCTTAAGCTTAAACCCATCGGTTTTGATAAACCGAATATCCTGCCCTATGAATCGTATGTCCTCGCGACCAAAGCCAACCATTTGTAGGTTAGCTGGTTCGCTTCCATCGGCTTCAACCTTAAGGTTAAGAGGCTTTGACTTCAACGTTACGTATTTCTCCTGTATTGGGTCGAAGTAGGTGAACTCAACTTGACCAAAATCGAAGTTTCCTGGAGCTCTAGGAATGGCAACATATTCGAAAAGCTTTGAACCTGTTGCGCCTTGAGAGCTTGTATTTATCCTGTCGGTAGTTTTGGGGTCGAAAACTTCAAAACCGCCGGGAAATTCTATCTTAGGTGACTGGATAAGCCTAAGATTTCCGCTTCCTGCAACGCGAATCTTCAGGTTCACAGCCTCGTTGGTTTTAATTTCGGTTTTATCGAATGAAGCCTCAACATTGAACTGTCCAACTGCTCCTGTAAAGGATTTTGGAGCGTTTGGTGGTAAATCCCTAATTTTTAGAACAGTGGGTTTACTCACTAGCTTTCGTCTTGCTGTTTGGAAAGAGCCAAAGAACTCATCGAACATCGACTGAGGTCGTCCGCCCCTTTGTTGGTAAAGAACGGTTATCTCGAATGGTTCTATAGAAATATCACCTGTTCTTTGAGGGAAAAGGAGGTACTTCTTTAAAACGCCCATGTTATAAATCTTTCCATCGATATTAACACGTTGAAATGTAACATTACCAGGTGTTTCAACTTCTTGACTCCAAAACCCTGTAAAAGCAGGAAACTTCACCTCGTCAAATCCAGAAATATTTGAACGCGTGTAAATGAGAACCGTTGCCAGGATGGGTTGCCCTCGGTAGGCTGTTTTTCTATCGAATTCGATAGTCACAAAGATATCATCCTGTTGCTGGCTTTGATCGGTTTGAGCCTGCTGGCGCTGTTGCTGCTGGTGAGGCTGCCTTTGCTGCTGCCTTGTGCCTGATGATTGGCCAGACGAACTCCTAACAACTTCTATTGTAAACGGTTGTGTCTTGTGCTCTTTCTTTGCAACAACTACTCTAGCCAGGTCAATAGAGAATTTTCCTTCGTTTGTAGCTTCGAGAATATAAGTATATGTAAACTCGAAGGTTTGGGTCATTTGCCCATTGATTATTTGAATGCTGCTGCTTGTTGATGAGCTTGGGCCAGCGAGAATATAGAATCCCTCAAAGGATGGAGGGTTAAATTCTTGTGGGCGGGCGTTGAGCTTGTAAACTAGCCTAAACTGTTCACCAACAGCTACTACGTTTGGTGCAGTTATAGTGAACTCTACTTCCTGTGCAATAATTGATACACATGAAGATATCGTTAATAGAAAAAAAAGAATACCATTAAATCGCATAAGCAAATAATTTACCAGTTTCTTTCAACCTTTACTTTCTGCTGCCTCGCTTGCTCTTCCCTTACCCTGTCTTGTACTTCCTTCTCGTTATTCTGAATAGCTTCCAACATTCGCCGAGCATCCTCCTGTGAGATTTGCTGCTCTTGCTGTTCCTGTTGTTTTCTATCTTGTTTTTGCTGATCTTGTTTATCTTCTTTATTCTGGTCTTGTTTATCCTGATCTTGCTGTTGATCTTTCTTTTCCTGCTTATCGTCGTTCTTATCCTCGCTGTTTTGGTTATTGTCGCAGCTTTGATTTTGTTGTTGTTGCACCAACATCCTTTGAGCTTGTGATAGGTTGTACTTCGTTTCGTTATCGTTTGGATTATGCCTTAAAGCATTTTTATATGCCTCAACGCTTTCTCCAAAATTTTGCTGCTTAAAATGAGAATTACCTAGGTTATGGTAAACCTTTGATTTAGTTATTGGGTCGATACTAACCGACGAGAGCTCCTCAAATACTTTGGCTGCCTCGTCATACTTCTCCTGTTTATAAAGAGCATCGCCCAGGTTAAAATTTGCCTTGAATGAGGCTGGATTCATCTCAAGGGCAGAACGATATGATACTTCAGCATCAACATACTCCCCTTTCTTGAATTGGCTGTTTCCCTCACGAATAGCTTTCCTATCAGCCTGAGAATAAGCTACTGTAATGGTTAATGAAAGGTTCAGTAAAATGAATAATGAGTAACGCATCTTATTTAAAATAAGTTATCAATTCTTTCTAAAGGTTATCTTGAGAATATTTTTTGTTTACACCAAATAAATTAAGGCGTTGAATCAACCTGTTTTTCCGTTCAAGTATGAAGAATTCAAGAATTAAAATGATTAGAGCCAAACCGAAAAGATACTGATACTGATCATCGTATTCAGAATACACTTTCTGTGAGAACTCTACCCGTTCCATCCTATTAATTTCCTCAAAAAGAGGTACTAGCCCTATTTGAGTGCTTGTGGCTCTTATATACTTCCCTCCACCAGTGATGGCCACCTTCGAAAGAGTTTCCTCGTCCAATCGGGAAACAACAACGTTACCATCCCTGTCGCGGAGGAAATCCTGTGCTCCCTTGGAAGCTATAGGAATTGGTGCCCCTTGTGGTGAACCAATTCCAATGGCATAAACCACAACGCCCCTCTGGTTTGCTCGCTGAGCTGCTTCAATGGGATCGTCTTCGTGATTCTCACCATCAGATATCACAATGATAACCTTACTCGTCTCCTCTTGAGGGCTAAATGAACTAATAGCCAGATTGATAGCAGCTCCTATTGCCGTTCCCTGCTTTGGAACAATGCCTGGTGTTATGGAACTTAGAAATAGTTTAGCAGAGGTGTAATCGTTGGTAATTGGAAGTTGTACATAGGCATCGCCAGCGAAAACAATAAGCCCTATTCTATCGTTTGTGAGCTGGTCAACAAGCCTTGAGATTGCTTGCTTTGCGCGTTCCAATCGGTTAGGTTGAATATCCTGAGCAAGCATACTGTTCGAAACATCAAGTGCTATTATTATTTCAATCCCCTTTCGTTTTGCTTCGGTAAGCTTCGAACCAAACTGAGGGCCAGCAATTCCAAAAATCATTATAGCTAAAGCAATAAGAATAAATGATAGCTTAATCCAGCCCCTACGAAACGATACCCCCGGCATAAGCTGTCGAATAAGTTCCAAATTACCGAACTGAGCTATCTTCCTCTTTTTTACAACCACAGCAGCAGTATAAACTAACAATAGCAAAGGAATTGCTATAAGTAAATTCAGATACTCAGGGTTTGCTAGACGAAACATGTTTTTCTAGTTGTCGGTTGTTTAAAAATTTGCTAATATATATGTCATTAATTGATACTAATTAAGGAATGCTTTTAAGAACTGTTGTTCTGAGCAATACTTCAAGACCAATAAGAGCCAATGCAAGAAAAGCGAAAAGATGAAATTCTTCTTTCTTCCTTGTTATTTCGGTTACTTCAATTTTTGTTTTTTCTAGCTGATCAATCTGCTCGTAAACCTTCATCAACCCCTTACCATCGGTAGCTCTAAAATATTGACCACCGGTAAGCTGGGCGATTTGCTTTAGAACGTCTTCGTCTATTTCAACTTTCATATCCTGCAAACGAGTACCAAACGGTGTTTGTACAGGGTATGGAGCAGTTCCAATGGTTCCTACACCAACTGTGTAAACCCGAATTCCAAATGCTTTGGCTATATCGGCGGCTGTTAAAGGAGCAATTTCTCCCTTGTTATTAACTCCATCGGTTAAAAGTATTACTACCTTGCTAGTAGCATCGCTCTCTTTCAATCGAGCCACTGCGGTTGCTAACCCTAAGCCTATAGCCGTTCCATCTTCAATTAAGCCTAGCTTGATGTTTTTAAATTGATTAACAACTGTTCGAAGATCTGCTGTTAGTGGGCACATTGTAAAACTTTCGCCAGCAAAAATAACAACTCCAATTCTGTCGTTCCTTCTACCCGAAACAAACTGTATTGCAATATCCTTCGCTGCTTCAAGCCTATCGGGCTTGAAATCTTGTGCTAGCATGCTTGTTGAAATATCGAGAGCAATCATGATATCAATCCCCTCGGTTTCTATGTTCTGTGTTACATTATGCGATTGAGGACGTGCTAAAACAACAATAATCAGGGCTAATGCAAGAATCCTGAAAGCAAACGGTAAATGTCTTAGGTAAACCCGAAGAGTAGTTGGTGCTTTTCCAAAACCTATAAGGGTTGATATTTGTAAGCTAGCATTAGCTGTTCTGTTCTTGATGATATACCAAGCAATCAGTAATGGAAGAATAAGAAGAAGGTATAGAAGCTTTGGATGAAAAAAAGTTATTCCGCTCATGGCTTGCTAGTTTTTTGAAGATTCTGAGGAAATGCTTTTGGTAGAATCGCTACTATTATTCTCTCTCAAAGGCTCATTACTTGTAGGATTATGCATACCATTTTCGTCTTCAACAGGCACCTCCACCTTTGTTTCATTTACAAATCGGAATCCGAAATCAAGGCTTCTCTCATTCTCTGAGACGTTGGTTGTGAAACGAGCAAATTTTACCAAGTCGGAAAGTGAAAGAACCTCGTCGAGCTTTCGAATGAGCTCTTCATCGGTTAGCTTTTTAGCTCTAAGGCTACCTATAGTTTCCATCGTCGTTTGCTCCATGGCAGGAACATCAAAACGCCCTTCGATATAGCTACGAATTACATCTGTCAAAAGGGTATAGTAGTGCTTATGGTTATCTGTAACCCACAGCTTTTGTTCCTTTATTTTATTTAACTCACGAAGGGCGACTACATGAGGAGGATCGACTGGCTTTCGGGGAAAGAAAAGCGGTTGGTTCTTCTTTCGTCGTGAAAGCAGTAAAATGATACCAAAAATTATTGCTGCAAGCAGCAACCCACCTCCAAGCCAGGGTGCAATTTCGGCAAAGGTAATTGGCTCGGAGATAGGTGGTTTGATATCAAAAATGCTCGTAACAGTTGAATCGGGTGGTAATGAAAGAACGGTAAGCCATAATGGAGAAGTTAGCGCTGTATCAATGGTTTGACCATCGCTAAAGGGTAACCTGATTCTCGGAATCCGATAACTATCTTCATCAAATGAGGTCAACCTAAGCTTATATAAGAACTGTTGGTCCCCAGAACGGGTTTTCAGGGTATCAATTTTTGGTGTACCAAGTACTTCAACTCCTTTTACTAACGTATCGGCAAAGAAAGGAAACTGAATATCGAACCCTTTTGGAACATTAGCAATAATTGAGAGTTCAACCTGATCTCCAATAAGTATTGTGTCAGCCGATAGCTTCGACTGGAAGCTGAAGGCTGGTTGCTGAGCCAGAAGTGTTAATGTGTTAATGGAAACCGAAAGGAAAAACAAAAGCATTACCCGCCATATAATACTATTGGCAATTTTTGGAAGGCCTTGATAATTATTAAATGAAATTCGTTTCATCTTCATAAACATTTACTTAGGCTCGTTGCTTGAAGAGCTTAATAAGCGGTTTCACATAGTCCTCGTTGGTAGCTATCGAAACCCAATCGACTCCACAGCGCGAAAGGGTTTGCTTAAGTATGCTTTCTGTTTCAGCCCACCACCTTGCGTATGCTCCTCGAACTTCATAATCTGATGTGTCAATCCATTGAAATTGACCCGTTTCAGCATCTTTTAACTTTAATAATCCTATTGAAGGAATCTCCTGCTCTCGAGGATCGAAAACCCGAACCCCAACCACATCATGCTTGTTACTTGCAATGGTGAGAGCATTTTGAAAATTTGGTTCAGTAGTATTGGGTTTGTAATCCATAAAATCGCTGATAATAAAGGCTGTACAGCGTTTTTTGATGGCATTGGTAAGGTATCTTAATGCTTCGGAGAGATTAGTTCCTTGACTTGAAGGGGTGAAGTTGATAAGCTCGCGGATGATGTGCAGAATATGGGTTCGTCCTTTTTTGGGCGGGATAAACTTCTCAATCTTGTCGCTAAACATCAACACTCCAATCTTATCATTGTTATGAATAGCCGAAAATGCAAGAACTGCTGAAATCTCGGTTATTAAATTCTTTTTCAGTAGGTTAGTAGTACCAAACATCCTCGATCCACTCACATCAACCAGTAGCATTACGGTAAGTTCACGCTCTTCCTCAAATATTTTTACGTAGGGTTGATTGAAACGAGCTGTAACGTTCCAATCAATATTTCGGATATCATCGCCATACTGGTACTCACGGACCTCGCTGAAAGCCATGCCTCTGCCCTTAAAAGCACTATGGTACTGACCAGCAAATATATGCTTGGACAAACCACGGGTTTTAATTTCAATCTTTCTTACACGCTTAAGTAGTTCCGATGCTTCCACGGTTAGCAAAAAATTATTAATTACACCTATTTCTTTACTCTGGTAATAACAGTGATAAACCATTCACCTCGTTTCAACTCTACTTCATACTCTTTTCCATTCTTCATCTCTATCCAGATTAGTCCTTTTTCCTTTCCGTATCTCTTTTCGAGTTCATCTTTCAACCTGTTGAAAAGCCATGTATTGTACATTCTTGATACTGAAGTACAGAAACCATCAGAATTTAGCATGAAGATTAGGGTTTGCTCTTCGAAAGAGTTTTCAAATTTGATAAAACTTCTGTCGAAGTTTGAAATTTCCTTAGTAAAGACAAACCCTGCAAGCTCTTGCTGAACCCTCTCCCTTATTTCGTCCTTATGCAGCCCAATGTAATTCTGTCCAAAGGAAGGGAAGATTGCAACGAGTAAGGAGAAAATCAGAAGATAGCGGTATCTGTTTGGCATCAGGTTAAGGTACTTCGATTGTATTAAGTATCTCGTTAATAATATCTTCCGTTGAAATATTTTCTGCCTCTGCTTCGTAGGTTAGTCCAATCCTGTGTCGAAGAACATCGTGGCAAACCGAGCGCACATCTTCGGGGATAACATACCCACGACGCTTTATGAAAGCGTATGCCTTTGCTGCAAGCGATAAATTGATGCTTGCACGGGGCGATCCTCCATAGGATATCATGCTTTGGAATTTGTCTAACTTGTACTCCTTGGGGAATCGGGTTGCAAATACGATATCAACGATGTACTTTTCAATCTTTTCGTCCATGTAAACCTCGCGAACTACAGCTCTTGCCTTCATTATGTCCTCAGGTTTGACAACCTTTTCGGCTTTCGGAAAGCTAAGTGAAACGTTCTGTCGAATAATCAACTTCTCCTCTTCAACTTTGGGATACGAAATCTTAACCTTTAGCATGAATCGGTCAACCTGAGCTTCGGGTAAGGGATATGTACCCTCCTGTTCGATAGGGTTTTGAGTGGCCATAACCAGGAAAGGTGCAGGAAGCTTAAATGTTTCATCGCCAATGGTTACTTGCCTCTCCTGCATAGCCTCAAGCAATGCACTTTGCACTTTTGCTGGCGCACGATTAATCTCATCGGCAAGGACAAAATTGGTGAAAACGGGTCCTTTCTTCACATGAAACTCCTCCTTCTTCTGGCTGTAAACCATCGTTCCAATAAGGTCGGCAGGAAGAAGGTCGGGTGTAAACTGGATTCGGGCAAAACTGGCATCAATGGCATTTGCTAGAGTATTAATAGCCAATGTCTTTGCCAAACCTGGTACACCTTCAAGCAGGATATGGCCGTCGGCCAAAAGTCCTATGAGCAGCGATTCCACCAGATGCTTCTGTCCTACAATCACCTTGCCCATTTCCATGTTAATGATATCAACAAATGAGCTTTCAAGCCTAATACGCTCGTTTAACTCCTTGATGTTTACGGTTGATGTGTCGTTCATTTTCAAAAAAATTAATACTCTAATAATCTTAAAGTGAAATATTCAATGCGACTGCAAATTTGCAGAATATTAGGGCATTTCAGAGTTAAAAAGCGTTAAAAATGGTAAAGGTTTGCTAAGGACTAGCAGCCAGACGAAACCCTATGTAGCTTCGCTTATTTTCTGGGTCATCGCTGCCCCGCGATGAAATTATGTTTCCTCCGGCGTAGCCAAACCAACTTCCACCTTTAACCACCCGAAAGAAGCCTTTTTCTGGGCCGGCAGGGTTGACTTTGGGATCTTTTGTGAAATCGCCAAACCAATCGTTGCACCATTCCCAAACATTACCACTCATATCGTGGATACCCAACTCATTGGGTCTCATAGTGCCAACGGGTTGAGGTTTGTTCTTACTATTCCCCGAATACCACGAAACAAAATTAATATTATTGCCTCCTGAGTATCGATAACCTTGTGAATTTGTCCCACCCCTTGCAGCATACTCCCATTCGGCTTCGGTGGGAAGCCTATAGTTTTTTTCAGTTAGCTCGTTCAACTTCTTGATGAATGTCTGAACATCTAACCAGCTTACTCTTTCAACAGGACAACTGTCACAACCAGGGTAATGGCTGGGATTTTCACCCATAATGAACTTCCATTGTGCTTGAGTTACCTCGTATTTTCCAATGTAGAAATCGCTAACCGTTACCTCATGCACAGGTTTCGCTTCCTTATTCCCAATATTAAATGTATCACCCATCCTAAATGTACCACCCTTTACGAATACCATTGATTTCTCGAATGGATCGTTGGAACGTCGTAACACGTAAGTATAATCTTTTTTGCTAGTAGAATGAATGTCAAGACTTTCAACCACTACCTCATCACCCCTTATGAGTTTGAAGATGTTTTTACCGAAGTGCATTAGCACTTCGATTGGTGTTACTCCAAGGGTGTCGTCCTCAACAACAAGATATGCGCCAGGAGGATCGGTGATAATTGTAACCATCTTTCCAGAATACAGTACAAACTCCTCTTTTGTTGTTACAAGTTCATGAATCTGTATTCTTTTGGTAATACTAGTATAGCCCGGCCTTTCAATGGTAAGGTTATAGCTACCGGGAAGAAGATCGGGGATTATTTTTGGTGACATACCATATAGCCTCCCATCGAGGCTAATCATTGCATTCGATGGCTCTGTAATAACCTCAAGAGAACCCATCTTTGGCTGCATCATCAGATCTATCACTTGGTCTTTACCCCTAACAATTGTTATGTCCCATTCTCGAGAAACAAAACCAGTCTTTTCTACCTTCACACGCCTTATTCCCTCTTTTACCCGGCCCTTCCAGCTCGACTGCCCTTTCACGGCTCCATCGATGTAAATCATTGCATTTTGATTTGTATTCACGGTTAGCTGTGCAAACAAACCAACCATACTAAAATCAATCCTAACAACTTGATTACTAGCAACTGTAACCGTTTTTTCCTGTGTTTGATACCACTGACTCTCTAAACGAATAACATGCGTCCCAACTGCAATCATCTCAAGATTTGCAGGGGTAACCTTACCTGTATTCTTCCCATTTAAATAAATTATCATACCGCTTTCGGGGGTGGAAGAAACAGCTACACTTCCATTCTCTTCTTGTTGGATTAAATCAGAGGACTTTGTTACGTTGGTTTTACTTTCGCCAGAGTAAGAATAAAATGCATCACACCTTGGATTCAAGTATTCACTTCCAAGACAAAAGCCAGAAAACACAAATAAACAAAGACTTAAGGCAAGCAATCGCATCGATAAAGGTTTACTGAGAAAATCGTTTATTTCACAACAAACAAAACTCTATTTGTGTTTATCGGATTGAAGAAAACAGTTATAAAGGTAAATAAAAATTTTAAAGTTTTGCAGTAAACCTTAGGCTGATATTACGGTGGGGCATTATATCACCTGGGCGACCCATGTATTCGTGGTTAGCTATATTTTTCAGTACTATCGAAAGCTGATAGTGCTGGCTTATGCTGTAACTGCAAAAAGCATCGAAAACCAAATGCCCTTTATTGTTTTTGAGCCAGTAATCGAAAAAACCGGGCATAATTGTTTCTCGGGTAAGTGGGTTAAGGAAAACATCGTCGATATTCAATATTTTTGAGCGTGCAATAGCGGTTAAACCAACGTTAAAATCCTTATAGCTTGCACCTAGATTTAAGCTTGCAGAATGTTTCCTTCTGAATTTAAGGTAAATGTCAACATCTAGGCCTGTATTTGGGTCGAACTGAACGGGGCGAGTAAAAACATAGCCTCCATTAAGATTATACGAGATTTCACTTTTATCCCATTTTAAACCATACTCAACTTCAAAACCATATACCCTCGAGTACTCTACATTTGTAGCTCTAAACCCCATTCCATCGGGGTAAATTCCAAAAACGTATTCAATTAAATTCTTATTTTGGGAATAGAAAAGTGCAAAATCGACTAGCCCTTTAGCACCTTGAAATTCAATGGCCTGTTTAATTCCAACCTCGAAGTTCCAACCCGTTTCTGGTTCCAAAAACAGATTTGGGAATATTCGAACAGCGCCCAATGTTGTAGCAGCATGTTTTTCGGCAATGGATGGATACCTATACCCTTGACCAGCAGAAGCACGTAGGAAGGTGTAATCCATTAATCGGTAGTTGATTCCTGCTCTAAACAATGGGATTACCTTATCGGAAACAGAATCAAGTTTATTCTGCTCAAGTCGCATCCCCGTAACCAAACGAGCACGCTGAGTAAGGTTTACGTTTGCCTGAATAAATCCTGCAAAGTTCAATCCAGTATGATTGCCATAGAAAGGAGAAGAAATGCTACTATACAACGAAGATATCCCACTATTCACATTAAAAAACGATGAGATAGCGTACCATGTCTGATACTCAGAGTAAACAGAAATGGCATCGCTATTATTATTGCTTGCTTCAGGGAAATCATTTGTTGTATATTGAATCCGTGCTTTCAATTCATGAGTATAGCTATCTTTTGATTTTAGAGCAATGAATGGGTCAACAGTAAGGAATATGGAACTGAATTCAATGGCAGTAGATTCACTTTGCTTCAGAGCTCCATACTTTGAATCCTCCCATAGGATAAAATCGTACTTCTGTGTTAAGCCTCCATTCAAATTAAGTCCATAGGATAGTTTTGGTCGCCTTATGCTATTATGCTTTATTCTAAAGTTTAACCTTCCCAATTTCTCATCGTTATACTTTCGATAGCCATTATCAAACAGGAAAAAGCTGCCGTACCCTATCTGAGTATTTCCAACTTTCTGAGAATGACCTATTGACGCACTTGAATAGAATCGAGGTGTGTCCCACCATGCCCAATCATGATTTTGGGGTTTTCCAAAAATTCCCGATTCTACATAAAACTCAGTGGTTGGTAATGGCAAGGCTTCGGCGGTTCGTATATTTATAACTCCATTTAGTGCGGAAGAACCATACATTACCGATGAAGCACCCTTAATTATTTCTATCTGCGATATACTTTCCAATGGAAGGAAATGCCACTTCACATTACCAGCATCGGCTGAAAGGACAGGTAGCCCATCGATTAGTGTAAGCACCCTACTACCAGCACCATAGCTATATCCACTTCCTCCCCTTATGGATGCCTGTCCATCGATTACCTCAACTCCTGATGTTCTGTTAAGTAAATCGGAAGCATCAGAAATGTGATTTGCTTCCAAGGCCTGTGGTTCAATAATACTTAACGAAACGGTTAGCTCCGAAAGCCTTTGCTCCACTCTTCCTGCACTTACTACAATCTGGTCAATCTCTGTAACCTGCTGGTCTAGTCCGATTTCAAGTATAACAGTATCATTAGGATTTAGGGAAAGGGTCTTATGGTGGGCTTTGTAACCAACAAATCGAAAAATTAAGTGAACTTCACCGCTAAATGCTTTTATGGTAAAACGACCATTCTCATCGGTTGAAGTACCAACTTTACCATATATAACACTAGCACCAGGCAAAGGCTCCTTGGTTTGGTTATCGAAAACGACACCTATTACCGTAACATCACCTTTCGATGCTTGCGCATTGAGAAATAGCATGAAAAGTGAAGCTAAAAAAAACCAACGCATCACTTGGAGTTAAAGGTCATTCTAATATTCAAAACCTCATCGGGGTTCTGGAGGTTAGGAAAACGAGTTGAAACCTTTAAGGAATCCTGAGAAAGCAGATGAATTTTTGTAGTAAGTTGAAATCCAATGGCATTTGAAAGAATAACGAGTTCTGTTTCGTTTTGAGCGAAACTCCAAGTACCAGTATATTCACCGAAGTAGCCAGAGCCATCAGTATTGAATTTTGCCTCGCCCTTAAACATTTCGAGCATACCTCCGGGGAAACTTGCGTCTTCTCCGTTAAGCAGCAGGCTGTCAGACTCCCAAACAGGTGTAGTTAACAAAATAAATCTTTCAGAGGGATCGTCCTTCTTGTCATCCTTGCAAGAAAACGCCACAAAAAAAATCATTGAAAGTACTAATAATCTGCCCATTGTGCTAAGTTTAACGATTAACAATACAATATGATGTAATTTAGGAGGTAAAGGTATAACTAATTTGAATAGTATCAACAAAAAAACCCCGTGCTTTGACGCATGGGGTTAGTTTAATGGTGCCCAGGACAAGACTCGAACTTGCACGCCCTTAGCAGGCGCCAGCCCCTCAAGCTGGTGTGTCTACCAATTCCACCACCTGGGCAAACTTAGGTAATTTTGCTAGTTTCTTTGTGCCCAGAACAGGACTCGAACCTGCACATCATTGCTGATACTAGTCCCTGAAACTAGCGCGTCTACCAATTCCGCCATCTGGGCTTCGCTTTCCTTTTTCTTTTTGCGGCTGCAAATTTAATCAATTTCTTAAAAAAAAAATGGTATTAGATTTTTTTTTCACTATCCAAATAGAAAAATTTGTCAATTCAAAAAAAAATCGCCTTATTGCTTTGCTAAACATTAAAAAATAAAACGATGACTGAACCTAAAAAGTTTGTTCCATTTGTTTCGGCTGAAACAAACATGAGGGAGTTTACGCTTAGGGCGTTGCTCATTGGCTTAGTGATGTGTGTTATTCTTGGTGCTGCGAACGCCTATTTGGGGTTAAAAGCGGGTATGACCATTGCAGCAACCTACCCAGCAGCAGTAATAGGTATGGCTATTTTAAGAGCCTTTAAAGGCTCAATCCTTGAAGAAAACTTTGCTAGAACAGTGGGATCCATTGGAGAATCTGTTGCCGCTGGAGCGATCTTCACCCTACCTGCATTCTTTATTGCTGGGATTTGGCCCGATTTCTACACACCTGGTAACTACGTAATCTCGGCCTTGATAATGGTTGTTGGAGGTGTTCTTGGTATTATGTTTGTTGCCCTTTTAAGAGGAATAATGGTTGACGATGCCGACTTACCCTTTCCCGAATCGGTTGCAGCCGCCGAAATACATAAGGCAGGTCAACATGGAACTGGTGGAAGCAAGTTTCTTTTTCTAGCTATGATTGGTGGTGCACTCATAAAGGCAATGGGTGAACTTAAACTGTTTGCAACAGCATGGTCAAAATTCATTGTTTTTGCC
>CAYZSD010000026.1:0-28950 GCA_964481075.1 uncultured Rikenellaceae bacterium
ACTTTCATCGTACTACGGCTAACCTGATCCATCCTCATACGCAGGGTACGCATATCGTTAATGGCTAGAACGGCATTCATTGGCGAGATATTAGGGCCATTGTCCCTATTAGGCAGCAACTTGAGGTAGGTGCAGAAATCGGCCTTCATCGCATCGTTATCGACATTGCTGTGCAGATTCTTACGTGCGATAATTGCGCCAGCAATACCAAACCCACTGGTTGCTAGCGACTTGGTGACAGACTGAACTACAATATCAGCCCCATGCTCCAGTGGACGAAGCAGCGCTGGAGTTGCCACAGTGGAATCGACAATTAGAGGAATGTTGTGCTTATGTGCCAGCTCAGCCACCTTGGCTATGTCGAAGAAAGCCTGAGAGGGGTTGCTGGGTAGCTCACCGTAAAGGAAACGGGTATTCTCATCGATTAATGAAGCCCATTCGTCGATGTTTGTAGAGTTAATCACCTTACGCCACTTGATATTCTTTTCTTGATCCTTGCGAATAGCAAATTGCTGGAAAGTACCCCCGTAAACCTGACAGGTTGCCACGAAATTCATGGGAGCATCGGGTTTCTTGGGGTCAACCACAAGAAAGGCATCGCAGGCACTCTGAATGGCTGCCATTCCTGATGCCGTTCCAATGCACGATGCTTCAACACCAGTCTTATACGATTCAAGGAGCGCAAGAACCGCCTCGAAGTAGTGCATGCTTGGGTTGGCTATACGCGAATAGCACCAGGTAGGAATTTGGTACGAGAGAGCCGCCTCCATCTCATCGGCACTGCGGTAGGTTTGAGAGGTTGACATGTAAATTGGCTCAATGATTGAGCCCTGATTGAAATCCAATGCTTCCTGCATGGAGTAAACCCCGTGGGTAGCAATGGTATCGAATCGGCATTGCTTCATTCGCTGGATATTTTCCTGATGCCATTGCATGGCACGCTTCCCTGCGTTGATGTAGTAGTCGGTTCCTTTTGCGCTCATTGTAGTTGGTTTAGGTTTTGTATAAATGCAAATATATTAAAAATTGCATACCACAGAAATAAATCCAAACCTTATATGTACTAAATTAGATGGAGTAGAAAATGGCTATTGAACTACCGAAGTGATAAAATTCTGGAACGCTGTATCTATTGAGGAATGTAATACTAGGATAAATGAAGAAACGCCATGAAACGCCCAAATTACTCCTATCAATTGGTAAAGATGAAGTAAGCTCTCCATTGAAAGAAATTCCACAGTAAGAAAGAAGCCCATCTTGAACCATTTTTAGATTCGAAGAGAAATGAGGAATTCTATTCTGACCAACAGAGTAAACTCCTACTCCGAAAAACAGTTTGAAAACATCGTCTTTCTGCTTATTTAAATTCAACGAACCTTTAAAGTTCAAACCCGAATAACCCTGTTCAATAACCCCTTCGGTTGTTTCGCTAAATTCATAAGAACTTGATATTGCCTGCATGAAAAACTCAAACTTCCAAGAAATTGGTTGTTTCGAATTATTCATCTTATAAAAAACCGCATAATCAAAAAAAGGATTGTACTTTCTTGTAAAGTAGGGATGAAAGCCATCATTCAGCAGCATCGAATTTCCTATTCCAACTGATAGACCAGTTTCTGATACTCTCTTTCTCTCCTGTGAATAAATAGCTTCAGAAAGGAAAAGCGTAACAAGCAAAAGAAGGACCAAACCTCTCATAATTCAATCACTAAAAGGTTAATCGACCCAAAGCAACCATAGCCTCCATAAACAGTTGAAAAAGGAAGTCGATATGTGTTGGGCTTGATGAAAATATTTGGAGCAGTTAAGTATGCTGAAAGATTAACATCGTAGGCATAAATAGCTACCTTTGCTCCAGCCTGTATTGTACCATGGTGAAAAACTTCAACCTGTGTATTTCCACTTTTGTTTTTTACAAACCTAACAAAGGATGCAACTTCGCCCAAGCTATAGTGAACATCATACAAGAAAGCAGATGAATCGTTCATAATTGAGAATTTAACCGAGGATGGAGTAATTGCGAAACTACCTTCAACCACGACTGGCACGTTGGGGATAGTTGTTTCTGCCGTTAGGGTTGGAAGTCCTTCCCTCTCGCATCTTATTGAAAATGATTCTCCTGCCTGGGGATAAAAATCAAGGGGACGATAAAACGCTGGGAAAAGCTGGGTGGAATCGAATAAAAATTCAATGGAATCAATTTGTTCGCCATTCAGCATCCTGTAAACCACCACCTTTGCGTCAATTACATTGAAGGAATCGGGGCTGCTGCTCACGGCAGGAATAAGCTTTTCAACAACAACATAGGAGAAGGGTTTTGAGTTGAGCGAATCGGGTCGAAGGATTCCAAGAATGCTGAGACCAGGATTGTAATCGGTTTCATCGATAAATGTGGGCTGAGGACCTAGTAGAAAATCGAACAAGAAATCATCGCTACACGATGAAAGTAGAATTGAAATCAAAAAACAGCATTTAATAATAGCGTATCTCATTTCAGTATTCGATTTAAATATTTAAAATTTAATAACATAGCCTATCGAAACTGTTGGCATAAAGTTAAAACCTAAAGGTAAATACTTATTACCTCCAAATGGGAAATACCAAATTACATTCCTTCTAAGGAAAAGTATATTACCTATTGAAACCGTTAGGTACGACTCATCGGCTTTAATAAACTCTTGTAAATCTGCCGCAAAACCGCTACGAATTCTTTTTAAAATACCCATATCAATATCGATAGTCACAGGGAGTCGGGCATTATTCTTCACCTCGGCCACACCAAAAGGATAGAAAGCCAATGAACCAGTAACCGGATCGTAATAGTAGTAGTTCTGCATAGCCCTCTCAACGGTTTTTGGTAGTCCGCTAAGGACAATAAGGCTAAAATTGTAGGTCAGCCTGGGTGCAATTTGATAGTTAACAACCGATTTAAAAGAATGTGTGCGGTCGAAATCAAAAAGGAAAGTCTTACCCTCCATAATATGAGGATAACTTCGGGTGCTTCGGCTTAAGCCATAGCTAACCCAGCCCGAGAACTTACTATACTCTGCGCTAAACATTAGCTCAACACCCTGCGACATACCTGAACCTTCAACAAGCTTATCTGAAAATGTGTAGGCCTCGAACTCGCTCTGGTTCAAGTTAAACGTGTAGGTTGTTGGCATTTCTATTTGATATGCTTCAATTGAAATCTTACCAATTGATGCAACTGGCTTTTCAAAGCCAACAATGTAATGAATTGATTTTGAAGGCTTAACATCTTTTAATGGATAGTAATAGTCGAGGAATTGGTTTATTTCGTATTCCTGTGTATTCATGCTTATGATATTCTGATAGTATATTCCCCATGCAGCCTTAAATTTCCAATCGTAGGGCCATCCAAGGGCTAAATTAAACCTTGGTTCATACTGCCATTCTGAATAATAGCTGTAGTTAGACACACGAAATCCAGGTCTAAGAATCAGGTTCCATATTTTGATTCTATCTTCAATAAATGCAGCAAAGAGTGAAGGTTCTCTTGTTTGCTGCCCCATGCTTATTCTGTTTATACTGGCTCCGTTAGAAAAAAGGTATTTATTATACTCTACCCCAATCTTTATGGAGTTAATTGAATCGGGTTTTACGCTAAGAATCGACTTTGCGCTAAGATCATTTATCTTACTGGTAAACTTGGTGTTATAGTACAACCCAACTAATACATCGGTTGTATCGGGACGAAAGCTCATATCGAACGATGAAAGATTATCGGCAGTATGAAAAGAGCCATATACCTGTGTATGAAGGTAAATACTTGGACTTAAGATAGTCTTCAAGTATGCTGTTGCTGCCTTGTTACTCCATTTGTTGAAAAGCTGCATGTGGGTATCCTCATAGAAATCGACATTGAAAGAATTGTTTATGTAGTTAAACATCCTATCGGGACGAAACTTCATGTTATCATAAGAGTTGAAAAGTTTTACGGTAAGTCGGTTACGATTGTTCAACCTGTTGGTGTACGATATGTTAGCATCGTAGAAATAACTCTTGCTCGAAAAAAGGAAATAGCCAGGAATATCGTAGAAGTACCTACCTGCGACCATCATCGAACTTTTCTTACTAACTGGAAACTCCATGAAGAATTTGGTATGAGTTGTTGTAGGCTCCACTTCTCCTTGTAGAGAACCTAGGTTTCCGTCTTTAGTTGTGATGTAAAGAATTGACGCATTTCTACCCCCAAACTCAGCCCCAAAGCCACCCACAAAAATATCGATGTTCTTTACTGACCGGAGATTAAATAACCCACCGCTCATTTCGTAGTGGTAAGGATTGTAAATTGCAACGCCATCGAGTAAAACCATATTTCCAGAAGGATCACTCCCTCTAACTGTGTATAGGGGCGAAAAAGGTTCGGTGGCTTCAATTCCAGGGAGCCTCAGGATTGCCTTGAAAATATCGCCCTTTACCGAAGGAATGTTAATAATTGTTTGAGGGGTAATACGTTGCTGCGAGGTTTCAATTTCCCTATCTCCAATGATATCTGGTCGCATAGCAGTTACTACCACATCCTCAAGTTCAATTGATTCTGGTTTAAGCTTTGTTGGCTCAAGAAGCATGCTACGATTTATCAATTTCACTTCCCTTTGAGTAGTGGCGTAGCCAACGTAAGAAAATGAAAGGACAAGGTCACCAATACGAATACCAGATAACCTAAAGAACCCATTACCATCGGTTGTAGTACCTTGACCTGTGTTCTTGTTTACTACCGTTACTCCAATAAGTGTCTCACCTGTTTCACTATCGATAACGTAACCCGAAATTGTATAGTTTTGGGCAAAAAGTTTACCGAATGCTAATAAGAAACCAAGTATAAGGAAAAGACTTCTCATAATTAGAGTTTTATTCCAACTTGCAAACTGAGAAATGGCCTTATTGTGAAAAACTCAGAGTATATGTAAGTTACGTTGCCCATTAACCCAATACTTCCCGTGAAACCCTTACTGAAATAGGGGTTAAAATTGATACTCTGACCAATTGAGTAGTCAAAGATGAAGACGTCCTCAAAACCTTTACCCTTGTATTCATCCTCGTTCCATAGGTTTATTCCGAAATACAGCTTCGACTTTGTAACTAACACAAAGTTCCGATTCAACCTAATGTAATACTGATCATTACTAATTGACGATTCGAAGGATTGAAACTTTGGGTCTTTTCGATATCTCAAGCAGTAAGCCCTTCTATAGAAGCGTTTTAACGCTTCAGGACGAGAAAAAATAATCTCTCCATCCACCAACCATGAGTCAACCCAAAAATAACTTTCAGCATTAAGTAAAAGATTATTTCTGGTAGAAAAAGAAGGAGCAATAAAATTTGTCACCTCACAACCTTCCTGCAATTGGGGACACATTGCTACTTTTAGCATATCCGATGAGAACTGTCTCTTCCACTCATCGAGCAGTGCTTCGTAGCCCTGCTTAACCTTTGAGCTCCCCCCTTTTGGTGAAACGGCATTTTCATAAAGAAGGATACCTGTCTGCTGAAAACTACCATCTACTCCCTTTTCAAAAACCCCAATATTTACATTTGCAAAAAACCTTTTGGAAAAAAGTTGCGACCTAATACCTAGGTCAAACTCCCTAATGGTTAGCTTGTAAACCTTTCTGTTAGCATGGTAGGGTTCAACCTCGAATAGATTCGAAATCTCTTGACCAATAGGCCGTTCTATTGTAATATACTTGTCAACGGGAACAAATAAGTACTTCTTTATTTCGAATACACCAATGAAATGTGGTTTTTCTCCCCTTTCATCGTTTACTGCCTCGAGGTTGAGGCTAATTGATATATCACTGGTTGCTCCAAAGCTAATCTGAAGGGAATCGTAAACCATTTTTTGTCCCAGCAGAAATGTTGGTAAAAAAAGTGCAAATAAAAGAAGGGAAGTGCGATACACTAGGAATAATATCGTTTATTAGAAAAATACAATACTTAGATAATAGCTACATCTATACTTAATACCGCCTTAGAACAGGTCAACAGAAATATTTTGGATAAAAGCGGTGTACGTTAGCTCACGACCAACCTTTGCTTCAGTGAGCAGCATTAGTACATTTATTTCCTCTCCATCGTTCTTGGTGATAGTAATTTCACGCCGTTCACCGGTAATAGCTGTTTTATCCGGATCAAGGTATGCAGCCAGGAACTCATCCTTGTCTGTAGCATCGGCTGGGAAGAGGATCCGTATGCTTTGACCTAGAACTTCGGCTTTTTCTACTCCAAAAAGTTCTTCGGCAGCATGGTTGAAGAATTGGACTATTCCATCCTGATCGGTTGTGATGATGGCATCGAGGAATCCTTCCAGAGTTTTTTCGGTTCGTATCTTTACCTTTTCTATTTCCTTAAATTGGTTCTTGATGTCCTCTTTGGCCTCACGGAGCTTACGATTGAGTTCAACCTCGTTTAACCTCAGCATTTCTTCCTGACGTTTAAGCTGTTCGGTCTGCTCCTTGGTTTCCATTTCCATTATCTTTTCACGAGTGATATCGTGACCAATGAAAACGATTTTAGCAACCTCATCGTACATATCGTGAACAGCCGTGTAGGTACCACGAAGCCACTTTTCCTCCCCCGATTTCATTATTTGTCTTACCTGCCCTTCAAAGGGTATCCCATGAGTTACATCATCCCAAATCCTTTCTATTATCTTCCTGTCATTTTGGTGGAATAGGTCAAATACCGTCTTGGTTTTGGCTTCAATCTGGCTAAAGCCATAACTCTGCTGAAACTTATCATTAATGTCCAATACGTCTCCTGTTGGAGAAAACTCAATCTTAATACTCGAACGGTTAAGGGCAGCAATTTGACCCTCAAAGTCAAGGCTTTGACTCTTTTGCTCAGTGGTATCTATGGCAAGAAATAGGATCTTATCGACTCCTCCATAGGGATTACGAACACAGGTGTAGGTAGCTATTGTCCACAAATCCTTACCATTCTTAGTAACATGCTTCATGTCTCCCTCGAAGTGATGGCCACCCTTAGCAAGGCTATCCCAAATCTCTTCAAACCACTCCCTATCCTTCTTGTTGACAAACATTGATATATGCTTACCCTCCACCTCAGAATTGGAAGTGTACTCCAACTTTTGAAGGAACTTCGTATTGGCATATAGGAGAACTCCATTAACATCGTATTCAGCACGTATCAGGGTATGATTCACAGAGTTAGTAAAACTGATAAACTTTTCGGCTTGGCGAGCGGCTTCCTCCTGAGTAGCTTGCAATTCCTCCATATTTTGGCGCATTTGCTCTTCTTGGGCTTGAAGCGCTTCCGCCTGATCCTGTGAATCTTTAAGGAGTTTAGCTGTACGAATATTTATCTTAACGCTCGAAATTGTGGATGCTATACTCTCAGCTACCTTCTCAATAAACTCAACCTGAAATTTTTCGAAAGGGTAAAAGGAGGCTATTTCTAAAACTCCATGAACTTCATCATTAACTAAAAGGGGAACAAGGATGATGTTTTTAGGGTTGGCTTTGCCTAAGCCTGAGGTTATCATCAGATAGGAATCAGGCACCTTAGCTAGCTGTGTAGTCTGTTTTTCAAGAGCACAGGCACCTACAAGCCCTTCCCCCCAATCAATTCGACGATTGGCATACTTACGGCGCTCGTATGCGTAACATGAAGATAAATTAAAAAACTTATCTCCAGGATCACTATCATCGAGTAGGTAGAATCCACCCTGATTAGCGTCAATGTATTTTACAAGGTTGCTAATGATTGCATAAGAAAGCTCCTCGAGATTTCCCCGTTCCTTTCGGAGTATTTCTCCAAAGCGGGCAAGCCCCTCGGCCGACCAACGTCGAAGCTCATCTTCCTTCCGTCGAATTTGCTCTTCCTCTTTGCTGATTCTAATGGTATTCCTTAAATCGACAATTGCCTTTCCAAGCACGTCTGATTCGTCGGGTAAAAACTCCGAGTCAATATCTCCATCCTTAATTTTCTGGACAAAACGGTATAATTTTCTTTGCCTCGATTGCTCCTTCTCAAGGAATTCTTTTGTCTC
Source organism: uncultured Rikenellaceae bacterium (assembly GCA_964481075.1). GTDB lineage: Bacteria > Bacteroidota > Bacteroidia > Bacteroidales > Tenuifilaceae > MWFE01. The sequence continues at coordinate 8,036 of CAYZSD010000026.1, forward strand.
TACCTGATTGACAGAAATATACCGTGAAAGATAGAAAGCACAAATTGTAATTATTACTGGAACAAAATCAATAAAGAAGGCAATGGTTTGTCTTTTATGAATTTCAATTATACTAGAAATGGAGAAAGGGAGACCTTTTATCAACGATTGAATAAAAAAAACTAAAAGCAGGAAAACAAGCCCAATTCCAAAAGCCACTAATGTATAGCGGATTACAAACCACTTAGAGTAATTTCGTTGCATTGTCAAAAAAATTTTGACTAAAAATAGATATAATTTCTAAAAAAAACAGAAAAGTGTTAATGAAAATTTGCTATGCTTTTGAAGAGTTTTTTTTGTCGCCATTACTACTTAACTCATTTGGCAAAATTTCATTCTGATTTTTATTAATATCTATGAACTTCGAATCGATTATATCATCATCTTCATCTAATGGTAAATCTTTCAGTTCGGGAATTACTTCGGTGGTGAAGTGTTTCTCGGGATTATTCTCAACGCTTGATATTTTGTTTTCATCGTTGATTGAAGTATTAAAATCCAAAACACTAGCTGAACCATCCATTGAAAGCTTGCTAAATTCTTCTTCTTTCCACTTCTGAATCTTCATCTTATTGATTTGACTTAGCACTTTTGCTTCCGTGAGAATATGATCCTTTTCCACCTCATAAAGCTTCTCGTTTCTCTCTTTCTCAAGTAGCCTATGAAGGTCGATGCGGTGATCCTCAGTTAGCTCGGCCTGAACAACTACCTTTCTCACCTCAACCTGCTTAATGTACTCTTCAGCTTCTAGTAGGTCATCGTATGGACCACGATTTGAAAGAAGCTTTACTATGATTGGGGCACTCTCAATAACCACAAAAAGTAAAATTATAAACCAGCTTGCGATTTGTAAACTTCTGCTTCCATTTGTAATTACCGACATAGCATCAAGTCGTGCCAGGAATCCATCTGAACCTGTGCTTACCACCTGAGCGTTCTTCAGCACTTCATCCCTTCGAGAACGGAGTTTCTCGAGAGTTTGATTATTCAGAATAATAAGTTCGGTGTTAAGTTCTCGAATGTTTTTTAGCTCTGCATCAACCTTTTCATACTCTAACCTCTTCTCCCGATATAGTGGCCCTTTACCTGGTGTTCGTGTTGGACTTAAACCCTCTGCTTCTGTTATCATCATGTTAAAGAGGGCATTTCGCTGCTCCTCTTTCTTTTGAATCTCATTCCGAAGGTTCAAGTTTTCTGTTTCAATTCTAGATATCTCATCAAATTCGCGCGAAACAAGCTGGTGAAAATCTAATAAGCTTTGCTGCTGGTTGAAAAGCATCTGTTGTTCAATTTCTCTTTCGAAGAGTTTCATCTTCAAAGGCATAGATATAACAAAAGCTATGATTACAGCGAGGAAAAACCTTGGTGCAGCCATCCCGAACTCCTTCGATCGCTGCTGATGCTTTCTTAGGCTAGAAACAATATACCAGTCGATAGAGAATATCAATACTCCCCAAAGAACACCAAAAGCAAGCGATACCCAAATGGAGCGAAAAACCGTAAAAAGAGCATAACCTCCCGATAGGGAAGCCATTAATCCGGTGAGAAAAACAATTACCCCTATGCCGAAAAACTTATTGTACTCTGAGGGACACTGCTTTAATATATAAATCCTGGCACCTGAACACAAGCAAAAAAAACGGTAGAACAATGATAGCTTATGTTTCTTTATTGGTTTCTCCTGATCTTTAACCGTTTCATTCAAAGTTTGCATAAGGCTTAATTGCTCAATAATTCATAAAAAGGAATAAAAACGAAAAACCTTTACTAAATAGGTCTAATTATATATGGTGCGATAGCATCGAGTGATAATATTTTATCGGCAGCTCCCAACTTAATTGCTTCCTTAGGCATACCGAATACAACACACGACTTTTCGTCCTGTGCAACTGTTTTAGCGCCAGCCTGTTTCATCTCTAACAAGCCTTTTGCCCCATCGTCTCCCATACCAGTCATGATTACACCGATGGCATTTGCGCCAGCATATCGTGCTGTACTTCTGAACAGAACATCTACTGATGGTCTATGACGGTTAACAAGAGGCCCTTCCTTAACCTCAACATAGTAGCGAGCACCGCTACGCTTAAGCAACATGTGGTAATTGCCTGGAGCAATTAGTGCTCTACCTCTGATTACGCTATCGCCGTCCTCAGCCTCCTTTACAGTAATTCTACATATTTCGTTTAGCCGTGTTGCAAACGATGTGGTAAACTTTTCAGGCATGTGCTGAACGATAACTATACCGTGAGTATCGGGTGGGAGGGCTTGCAAAAATCTAGTTAATGCTTCTGTTCCTCCTGTTGATGCTCCTACTGCAACTACGATATCGGTAGTTTTGATCATGCTAAGATTACCCTGAGCTGGAGGAAGAACGGCATCGGCTGTGTACTTTGGTTCAACAGTAGGAGGATCGTAGGAGATTCGAGTTCTTTTAACCCGTGCATGAGCCGCAGCTTTTACTGCATCGCAAATCCTTATTCGCGATTCTTCGATGAAGGTTTTGGTGTTCATCTGTGGCTTGGTAATAATGTCCACTGCTCCTAACTCAAGAGCTTTCATTCCCGTTTCGGTTCCCCTCTCGGTAAGGCTCGAAATGATTACAACAGGAATTGGATGTTGAGACATTATCTTCTTAAGAAATGTAAGCCCGTCCATTCGAGGCATCTCAACATCAAGAGTAATGACATCGGGAACCTCTTCTGCAATTTTTTTTGCAGCAAAATATGGGTCGGTGGCAGTACCCATAACTTCCAGCATAGGATCGGTGCTAATAATATGGCTAAGGGTTTGCCTTACTACCGCAGAATCATCAACTATCAGAACCCTAATTTTATTACTCATATTTACTGCTTAATTGTTGTAGCCATGCTCCGTTCAATATACTTCTGTTTCACTTCGCCTGTTGCTGTGTTATATTCAATCTTCCTACCCAGCTTACCTCCAACACTCTTGGCAATCACAGGAATCTTAAGCTCGTCAAGCATCTCAAGGGCAAGCTGAATATTTCGTTCACCAATATGAAACTGCGAGATATTTGTTTCAATAACTTCTCCACCTCCAAATACTTTGGCCTTTAAATTATGCTTCTTTGAGCCAAGGGAGAGCATTTTTTCAAGTAGCTTCTCAATGGCAATATTGCCATACTTGGGGCTAGCCAATCCCTGTCCATTCCAAAATGGAAGCATAAAATGGTTGATTCCCCCAATATTAAGCGTAGGGTCGAATAAGCATACTGCTACGCATGAACCTAATATCGTTGATACTCTATGAGGTTCTTTGCTTGCAAATAGAGCCGCTGGATACAAGAAATGGGTATTCAATTCGTCCATTGCAGCTAACCTTTAAAAAGTTTCCTCATCGGAGTCAAAGAAGGTTTCGTTTGCATCGGAGGCAAAATCGGAGGTTGAGACATCACTTTCAGGAATGCGAATTGTGAAGCAAGAACCTTGTCCTAGCTCACTCTCAATGTTAATTTTCCCTTCAAGCATCTCAATAATTGCCTTGTTAACCGAAAGCCCTAGCCCATGTCCTCTATTCAAGGAATTAATTCCTGAGTCGAGGCGTTTGAATCTATCAAAAATAATCTTCTGGTTTTCTTTACTGATACCAACACCATGATCTCTTACTGATATGCAAAGGGTATTATCTTCAAGCCAGGCAGTAATATCAACGTTCCCCCCTTCAAAACTGAAATTGATAGCGTTGCTGAGTAAGTTTGCTAGGATTAACTTCAATTTCTCTGGATCGGTTCGAAATATGAAAAGATTATCATCTTCTATTGGAATATTGAAGAGAAAATTAACATGAAGTTTTTTCCTCTTTGCTTCGAACTTAAAGGCTTCAATAACACTCTCAATAATATTCTGAACGTCAACATTTAGTATTTCTGGGAAAATTTCTCCGGCCTCAATTTTTGCAGCCACAAAAATATTTCTAAACTGAAAGTCAAGAGAAAAGGCCTCTGAATGAACCAATGCTACCATTGATACCACTTTCTTCCAATTCTCCTTGTCCACTGAGAGGATTGCTTTCGATAGCCCAAGAATTGAGGAAAATGGATTTATTATTTCATTTGTAATATTTGAGATGAAGTGGCTTTTGAGCGACTCCGACTCCTCAAGCTTCTTGTTAACCAGCTTCAATTCGTTATTCAATGTTTTCAATTCTTTTACGGCGATCTTGTTCTGTTCAAACCTTCGCTTAAGCTCATCAAGCAATTCATCATCAGTTATCTTGTGTCCCATGATCTGTTAAATTAATTGTTTACCCTCTTAAATCACAAGTTAAGTTCACAAGGTCAATATTAGCAAACTTTTTGTATTTTAAAAACGATTTTTTACTTAAACTCTTCGAAAAATTGTTGGTTTAATCTGTTTTAATGGTACCTGCATGTTCATAATCGACTCAGAATGACCAAGGAAAAAATATCCATCGGGTCGAAGCTTAGTGCAAAGCTTTTGAATTACTTTTTCCTGTGTCTCCCTGTCGAAATAGATTAAAACATTCCTGCAAAAAACTACATCAAAAGTATCTGCTATATCGTAGGTGTTATCCATAAAGTTAAGCCTTCCAAAACGAACTTTCGACCGTAATAAAGAACCAATTTTAACGGTTGGGTTCTTTCTGTCCTTGCTACGAAGTAGATACTTCCTCTTGGTCTCCAAGGGAATGTTTGCAACTCTTTCTTCCTTATATACAGCATCAATGGCTTTTTGGAGAATTTGGGTCGAGATATCAGTACCAATGATAGAGAAATCAAAACCTGGGTTCTTCTCGGCAAAGTCAGCAAGTACTATAGCTATTGTATAGGGTTCTTCACCGCTTGAACAACCTGCACTCCAAACCTTTAAGGTTTTATAGCCTGTTCGTTGATCAATGAATTCAGGGAGAACGGTGGAGGTTAAGAAATCGAAATGAACTGGTTCCCTAAAAAAATCCGTTTTGTTGGTACTAACAACATCAAGCATGTGAATAATCTCATTGTTTAAACCTTCCTGGCTAAAAACATACTCAATGTAATCCTTAAAATTGGTCATTTTAAGCTCTCTAAGCCTCTTTTGAAGCCGGCTTTGAAGCATTATTCTCTTTACAGGGGGCATTTTTATGCCACTCTCCTTGTAAATAAATCGGCTTAGCTTGTCGAATTCGTTTTGACTTAGCTGCGCTTTAAATATTTCGTTTAGGTTCGATTCGTACATACAACTACTTAATTATTGATGGCCTCATGGAGTACTAAAAGTCGTACTGAATCATCAGCAAGGCTCTAACATTAGCAACATCCTCTGCATCAACTACCATTCCTTTTTTATCCTTTTCGTTCCTTCCAATCGAAGCAAACGTATATTCAGCTTCAAGCATCAGCGAAAAAGTTCCAATTTTGTAGGTAAAATTTGGTGAGACCCTGTAGGCGTAATCGATATTGAACCCCCTACCGTAGAATGTGGAATTTGCGAAATTTTCATTAGCACCCATATTCTTAGCATAACCAACAAAGATTCCGGGCATTACTGTCTTACCGTATGTTATGTTGGTGTGCAAAAAGAGATGTGTAAGGGGTGCATAAGTTTCTTTTCCTGTTTCGGGGTTTATTTTAGCGATACCATATCCGCCCAGCATCAAATGGTCGCCCATGTTCTGAGCTAGCATTCCCTTAAACTTCGCTGTAAACAGTCCCATTTGAAGCTTAAGAAACGCCATGTAGCTCAGAGAGTTTATCCTTTCATTGGTTATATATGTTTCTGATGGATTTGTAATGGAGGTTGTAAATAGCCTAGGGCGTAAGCTTTTATAATCAATAGCTACACCAGCAGTAACTGGGTTCATGGTATATATAAGCTGTGCATGAAGATTGGGTACTACAGCATTTCGAAGGTAAACAGTGCTTGCCCCATCGGGTCCAAAACCCTTATAGTCGCTTTGCGATAACGCAGAAAGCAGAATCCGAAATGAAGGTGTAACATTATGCTTAAAAGTTATTTGGGGACTCCGATTGAAACTTTGGAAGGGTGAACCAGTATTTAGATTTGCCACGTAGGGAAATACCTCTGTTACAAACATTGGATGCCATGTAAGCCCAACATCTAGCTCAGTGCCTGACTCCCAGGTTAACCTTGTGAAACCATGCCTAAAGCGTGTGTGAACAATGGTGTTATTAGAAGTACCGGTGAAGTCAACTTCTACAAGTATCCTCGACTTTGCGTTGAAAACTTTTGGCATATCAACGTTAGTCCTTAAACGAGTCGCCATGGCCAATCCATTGATACTTGGAGCTGCATTTATATCATCGCCATTGGTGTCGTAACTTGGTGCTGCTGGGTAAAGGTGCAAAAGACCGTCGAGAGCTCCAACAATCTGACGCGAGTCGTACCAGTAGTCGAAACGGAAAAAACCACTAAACTGGGCTTTTGGTTTCTGTGGTTCTTCAGCTTCCTGTGAAATAGCAGGTAATGAAAAAAGTGCTATGAAAAGCAAGATTAAGTAACGTTTATTCATTGAATTTTAGCAATTTGATTATTAAAAAAAGGCTGTTCAAAAAGCTCTGCATTTGATTTTTTCGCATCAAAAACCTAACCTTGCTTTTTGAACAGCCCGCTGGGAACTCGGGTAAAAAAATTATTAACTCCAGCCTAAAATCGAATTTGAGTTCCCAATATCGTTTTATTTTTATGTATTTCAAGAACGATTTTAAACAAAATATCAGGCTATAAATATACGAAAAAAAAATATATAAAGCAAGTGTATTAATTAATTTCTTCGATGTTTACAGTTTTTTCTGTTTCATCGGTCTTGTCCTTAAGGCTAACAATCTCATCTGTTGAGAAAACTGAATCCATGTTGAGAATCATTATAAACTTCTCATCGATATTTGCAACTCCCTCAATAAAATCGGATTTATACTTGCTCCCTATACTTGGTGGTGGAAGTATCTGAGATTTTTCAATTTCGAGCACTGCCTGAACAGCATCAACCAAAGCTCCAACATGTATTGAATCCCCATCCACATCGATATCAAGAACAATAATACAAGTATTGGTTGTATAAACTGTTGGTGTCATCCCAAATTTAATGCGGGTATCGATTACAGGTAGCACAGTACCGCGTAAATTAATAACTCCTTTCATGTAGTCAGGTGCTTTGGGTACTTCCGTTATTTTGGTCATCTCAAGGATATTGAGGACCTTCCCAACATGAGCAGCAAACTCTTCTTCTCCAAGTTTAAATGAAAGATAGGAGTTGATTTTTGTTAAGTTTTCTTGATTCATGATTTTTTACCTCCAAGTTAATATTTCAATTATTAGTGATGTTGTTTTTCATGATTCCTAATTTCGAACACTTCATGGTGAGCGAATTGCTTGATAATCTTGTTTGTGTCCATTACCAAGGCAACAGTTCCATCGCCGAGGATGGTTGCCCCTGAAATCATATCCTGATTCTTATAGTGTTTTCCCAAGGGTTTTAATACTGCTTGATATTCACCAATAACAGTATCGACTATAAGTCCAACCCTTTTTTCTTCGAAGTTAACAACGATAACCTGTTCATATTTTTCTTGGCCCTCAGGGATATCAAACTCTTTCCTGATGTAGAAGAAAGGGTACTGCTTTCCATCAAGAACAACAACGTTGTTAAACGTGCTGACAATAACCTTATGCTCAACCGCAAAAATTTTATCGACCACAGATAAAGGTATAATAAAGTGAGTATCTGCAACTTTAACCAATAAACCATCTATGATTGAAAGTGTTAATGGCAGCTTAATGGTAATGGTAGTTCCATAGCCAAGTTCTGAGTCAATTTCTACTTCACCTCTGATGTCGGCAATTTTACGTTTCACCACATCCATACCTACACCTCTACCCGATACATCGGTAACCTGCTTGGCTGTGCTAAATCCAGGTAGAAATACTAGGTCAAGCACTTCTCGCTTGCTCAGCTTCCTATCGGAGGTGATTATTCCTTTTGCAATGGCTTTTTCGGTTATTAATTCGGGGTCGATACCGGCTCCGTCATCACTCACCTGAATCATAACATTTGCTCCAGAATAGAAGGCCTTTAAGCTTATCTTACCCTGCTTTGGTTTACCTTTTTTCATACGGGTATCTCCATCTTCAATTCCATGATCCAGGCTGTTGCGAAGGATGTGCATCAGAGGGTCGGCTAAACTTTCAATGATAGTCTTGTCAAGCTCAGTCTCAGCACCTTCGGTTGTGAAAACAACATCCTTCCCGAGCTCGTTGGATAGATCTCGAACAAGTCGTTGAAAACGGGTGAGCATATTCTCGATGGGGATCAACACAATGCTAAATGCTGTATCTCTGAGTTGTCTTGATAGTTTCTGAACATTCTCAGCTATTGGCATTAGCCCGGGGATACTATTCTCTTCGGCGAAAAGGCTAAGACGTGCCTGGGTAGTTACCAACTCAGACACAAGATTCATGAGCATATCCAGCTTATCGGCAGATACTCTAATACTACTGATAGAAGTGTCTTTGGTAGCTGTTCGTTCTTTCTTTAGGAGAGTATTGGCATCCTTGTTCTTTCGATTCTTTGCTTCATTGGCAAGCTTCTGAAGGGTATTCAATCCTACATCCTTCTGAATGCTAGCTAAGTTTGCAACCTCGTCAATAAAAAGACTATCGTTTAAAAGGTTGGCTTCTGATATTTTTTGAATCTCTAACGTTGATTCGTCTTCAACAAAAATAAAAACATCGCTTATATCATTAATCGATGATTTTGTGGCTAATAGAACTTCCCAATAGGTATAACAATGCTCAGGATTTATTTCGGCCAATGGAGGAACCCTATTAAGATGGGCAAAAACTTTCACCTGCCCTAAACCATGCAGCTCATCCAGTAGATAAAGGGGGTTGGTCCCATTATCAAAGATTTCTTTTATTGGATCAAAAAATATGTAGTAAGTTGTCTCAGCCAATTCATCCAAAGGCTTTTCCTGATCGCTGACGGATTGACTATCGGATTCTTTTCCCCGGCTTGATCACCTTGAACTAAATTTGCGACCTTTTTCAAAAGAAAGTTGTGGTTATTCACAACATCAGGATTACTATAGTTCTCCTCGTTGAGCAATACCTTAAGATGGTCAACAGCAGCTAGGGTAATGTCAAGAATCTCTCGGGTTACCTTTAGCTTACCATTACGGATAAGATCGTATGCTGTCTCCATTTCATGGGTGAAGCTATCAATCATATCGAAGCCAAACATTCCACTGTTGCCTTTCAGTGTGTGCATAACCCTAAAAACTTGCTGCACGAGTGAAAGATCCTCTGGGTTCTCTTCAAGAGCCAACAACGACTTCTCCAAGCCATCGATGAGATCGGTGGCTTCCTCAATGAATTTTTTCTTGAAATTATCCATTATCTTAAGACTTTATTAAGTGCAGCAATTAGTTTTGCTGGGACAAAAGGCTTTATAATCCAGCCCGTTGCGCCTGCATCTTTCGCCTCCATTTTTTTGGCAGCTTGCGACTCAGTGGTGAGAAACAGGATGGGAATCCTTTGATATTGAGGCATCTTGCGAACATGGCGAATGAGCGTAATCCCGTCCATCTCTGGCATATGCAAGTCAGTAATGATTAAATCGATATGTGTGCCATCAAGAAACTTCAGGGCATCTGTGCCATCGTTGGCAATAAGCACATTGTACCCTTCGTTTTCAAGGGTAAAGCTGACTACCTCGCGGATACTTTCTGAGTCATCAACTATTAGGATTGTTTTTGCCATTTTATTTGGGTATTATTGTTGTACGCTTAATCGATTGATTGTAGTAAGAACGACTCAAAACCTGCCTTGCTTAACAATGCTTTTTGCTCATCGGTTAGTTTTAAGCTAATCGCAGCTTTTTTTTCTAAGGCTAAAGCATCCCATAGAAACCTCTGGATAAGCTGAATAACACCAAGATCGATATTATCCACATCGTTAACTTTAATGGTGAAAGTCGTGTATTTGGCAAGGTTTTCCAAAAAGAAATCTTTGACCTTTTGCACATGGTCAAGAACTAAATCCCCTTGTAGCAGGAGAATAACATCGTTTTCTGGCTTTCCCTTACCTTTTACAGGTAAAACCTTTAGGGTTATCCTCGATTTGTTTGTCATACCAATTGTTTTTTTCGCATGTATTACCTAAAAAAGTTCTAAATTATCATCGTCATCTTCTATCGTCTGCTTTTCGTCATCAAAAAGGTCAACCTCTCCTTGGTTGGAAACCACTTTGTCGTGAATTCTGTGCTCACTTGCCATAGTATAGAGGTTTTTAATTGAATCGATTTCTTGATTGGATTGACCTTGATCACCACCAAACTCTTGCTTTAACTTTTGCGATATACTGTTAAACTCACCAATGATGTCAACAATTACTTTTTCAAAAAAATCGTAGTAACGGATTTTCTTAATCGAATCTCTGACGTCTATAAATACCCCTTGGCTTATCTCCAGGTTCTCATCAAGTAGTTTTGCAATGCTTTGGTTCTGTGTGTTAAGCCTGGTAATAATTTCATTAAGTCTATCGGCAGCTTGAATTATTGTTCCAACCTTTTGTGGAGTTCGGATATGCCTGTCAATATCTTGATTTATATTACTTTCAATGTTTTTGACTGATAAAAAGACTTCTTGTATGGTGCTTTCGAATCGTTCAATGTCGAGTGAAAGATCTCGAACCTGTTCGAGCGATTTCTGTAGCTGTGAATCGAACGTATTTGCTTCGGTGTAAAGGTTAATAGTTTCTGTCGTTATTTGCTTCAAATCCTTGAGAGCCCTTGCAAAATTGGAGATGGTTTCGTTTGCTTGGGCAATGCTCTCGGCAAGTATATCGAGATGCCTAGTAAAGCTATCGCCTGCTTCAACAAACAGCGTGAGAACATTAGCAGAATCGTTAAGTTTTTCAAGGAGTCCGTTTAGGTGAAGCTCATCGCTATTTTCTCCAGAGGCGTTAAGATCGTGGCATAAGGTTGCGATATTCCCCATGTCCTGGCCTATGTCAAGAAATTTCTGGGTAATGACCTCGATGGCTTTCTGATACTCCTTGTTTGCATGGACAAGTTGAGCCGATTGAAGGTTAGCAATATCCCGAATCCTCATAAGAAGTTTGTTTTTTCCCTCACCAGAGGTTTCATCATCTGTGCTTTCGAGGTCTGCAATAACATTCTTGTGAGTTGTTTGAATATGCTCCATCTTCTGACGGATGATGTCGTGGTACTGGAGATTAGTGATGATGTCGGCAATGCTTTGTGCAGAACTTTCTGTGCGATTGGTTAGCTCAGGAATTAATCTGGAAACTTCTTCATGCTTCTCTGCGAAAAGGATGATACCGTAATGGATATGGTTAAGTATCATCTCGAAATCGTGAATGTTCCGTCCTTTTATCTTTTCAAAGGCAATAAGAGTTTTTTTTACTTGATCCTTGAGGTTGGCAAGATTTATCTCGTTCTGAAAGCTACATAATTTAAAATCGTTAATTATCTGATTGTAAGTAGCAAGCAATTTATCGTTGTTCTTCTGATTGGTGCCTTGAGAAAGCGTGTTTGATATTTTTAGGTTTGCTAGCAGGAACTTAAGAGTCATCAGGTCTTGGTTCAAATTCTTAACAGGCAGAAAGAGTTTATCAAGCTCTGAATGAATCTGTTTAAGCGATTCTACGGTATTGGCCAAGGGGACTGAAAAATCATTTTGTAGAATTGTTAAATCCTGGTATAAGGTCTTTAAGTTTTTTAGTAACTCTCCTGAGCTTGTTTCGGTAATAATATTGAAAATTTCGCTGGCATTCTGGGAAATGGTCTTCGATTGTCGGAAGTACTGCTTAAAGTCGGCATTGAGCCCCAAAAAATCCTCTGAAGAACACTGGTGCAACTCAAGAATCTGGCAATCAATGGTCTTGAAGATTTCAATGAAGTCTTCCAGTGAAATTGATTTGGACAAGCTACTATTTTTTTCTGATTCTGCCACCTACAATTATTTTTTTTGGTAATACAAAAAAAAGAAAAAGCATTAAAACAAATCAATAACTACAAATTAGCTGTAATAATACTTAACTTTTTCAAGCAACAGAGGTATGTCGACTGGTTTAGTAAAAAAATCCACAGCGCCCAGTTCAAAGCATTGATCTTGGTTCTCTTTAGAACCAACTGCTGAAACGATTATTACCGGCACAGCTTCCATGTGCTTTTGTGTGCTAATTTTCTTCAAGAAATCAAAACCGCTAATTTCTGGCATAAGTAAATCGAGTAGAATGAGCTTTGGCTTTGTTTTCTCAATTATTTTGAAAGCTTCCTTTGCCCCAAAAGCTGTAATTGTTTCATATCCCTCCTCTTGAAGTAAAGCCTCCAATAGTACTTGGTTGGTTGTAGAATCATCAACTATTAGAATCATGAAAATAGTTTTATTTAAATTATTATCAAATATATGGATATTAGCAAAATCCTGCAATACTTATTTAGTGAGTTTTCCCACTAAAAAAAGATGATTTACATCATTGTTCAAAAAAAAATATCGTATATTTAACCCTAAAATAATACTTAAAATTTATGATTCACCAAAATATAAGTTTAATCGAGGAATCCCCTGCTCAGCACATACCATTTTTTCATATTCTATCAGATGAGCAAAAGCAAAACTTCTTGTCGCAAACCAATATTGTTGATTATTCTAAGCGCGATACCATTGTTAAGCAAAACTCAAAGATAACTCATATACCTTTTATAATAAATGGCTTAGTTAAGGTTTCACGAGAGATGCGTAAGGGAAAGAATATTATTCTTCGTATTGCGAAGCCAGGCAGTTTCCTGGGTCTTTCATCTGCAAATGGCAGCGATATTTACGAGTACTCAATTTCTGCCCTGGAACCAAGCGTCATTGGATTTGTTGATGCCACTTTCTTCCAGAATCTTGTGGCAGAAAATGGAAATTTTGGTTTGGAGGTTGTTAAGCATATAGGCCATGACAACATTTTTTATATCACGCGCCTTTCGAGTCTTCTCTATAAGCAGCTTCCAGGAAGAGTTGCCGATATTATTCTGTATTTCTCTGAAGAAATTTACCAGAAGAACACTTTTAGCATACCCCTTACACGGCAAGAGCTTGCTGAACTTGCTGGTACAACCAAGGAGAGTTTAATTAGAACCCTTTCGGAGTTTAAGCACGACAAGATAATTGAGATGAACCGAAACTATTTTACGATTAATAGCATTAGTGTAATTAAAACACTTAGCCGTTTGGGTTAGTAATATTATATTTGCAAAATCCTTTTTTTTAGAATATGCAAAAATCATATAAAATTTTAATTGTTGACGATATTTTTGTCAACCGCCTGCTAATAAAGGAAATTGTTAAAAAAATTAGTGTTCAGTGCGTTGAGGCAGAGAATGGGAAACAGGCTATTGAACAACTGAGAAAAGATAACTTCGATATCATTTTAATGGATATTGAAATGCCTGTTATGAATGGTCTCGAAACAACGAGGTATATCCGCGAGAATTTTCCTAAGCCAAAATGTAATATCCCCATAATTGCCCTCACTGCACACAATCCTCAAACATTTTTCAACGATTTTAAGGATGTTGGTTTTGACCAGCTGATGACAAAGCCCTACTCTGTTGCGAAGGTTTTATCTCTCATTGAGGATGTTTGCCCCAGAACTAATCTTTAGTTCCTTGTTTTGTTGGGTTGAAGGTAGCAAGTAATTCAAGAAGTTTGTCTTTGTCGATAGGCTTGCTGATAAGTTCAATGTAACCATAAGATTTATACAACTTCTTATCGACACTAGAATATGATTCTGCCTGAATAATGAAAGGTTTTTTCTTGTATTCTTGTTTTCGAGCATGGATTTCTGTGATTAGCGATGCTGGGTTCCAGGGTTCAGGAAGATTAGTATCGACAATAATCATGTCGTACATAATGCCATAGTTCACCGAATCGGAAATCAAGCTCAGCGCCTCGCTCCCGTCGCGAGCTACAGCAATTTGAACATATCTCCTCAGCAAAGCCTGTAGGTAGAATCGGGTATAAGAATTCTCTTCAATTATCAGCACTTTTGCCTTTTTCGCCCTCATCTTCGGTACGATTTCTTCGCTCGAAGCAATGTCATGCACATGTGATGTCCTATCTGTCTCTTCGGGTTGTTGAGCAACAAACGATAGGGTTACAACGGTCCCAATTCCTTTTCGTGAGGTTACCTCAATAGATCCACCCATCAACTCTATTAGCCTTTTAGCTAAGGGTAATCCAAGTCCAGCACCTTGGTATGAACGAGTTAAGCCCGAACTCTCCTGCCTAAACGGTTCAAAAATGAAAGGTAAATAATCGGGTTCAATTCCAACACCGGTATCAACTACCGATACTTCAATCATTCCTTTTGCCTCATTATACTTGCTACTTATAGAAACCGAACCCTTTTCAGTGTACTTTATAGCATTATTTACAACTATTGAAAAAATTCGAGCTAAGTTGTCTTTATCTGCAAGGATGTTTGGCAATGGCCCAAGATTCTTTGAAACAGTCACATTGGGATTAGCTCCTTTCTCGAATGAAGTATCAACTGAATTGTTTATTGCTTGGTTGATATTGCTGGAAACCAGGCGCATCTTGAAGTTATTTGATTCAGCTCTACTGATATCAATCAGGTTATTGAGAAGATGCATCAACCTATTCCCGCTATTTTTAATCTCTGAAACATATCTCTTAACATCAGATGTATCTTCAACCTCTTCGCCAATGAGCGAACTAAAGCCCATGATTCCATTCAGAGGAGTTCTAATTTCATGGCTTATATTGGAAAGGAAAGAGTTTTTAAGGTTATTAGCTTCCTCGGCTATCTTTAATGCTTCCTTTAAATCTTTTGTCTTCTCGTTTACACGATTTTCAAGTTCTGAGTTAAGTACCATTAGCTTCCTGTTGGCACTCAGTAGGGATCTGTACATAATCATTAATGAGATTCCAGAGAAAAGGATAACCAATACTAAAATAAAAAGTAGCGACTGTAAGGTCTTTTGCTTTTTGAGTTTTAGCAAATTAATCTCATTATCCTTTTTTAGCAAACTGTTCTCTCGCTCTTTTTGGTCAACTTGATATAGGGTTTGAAACTCAGCAATCGTTGAATTGTACTTCTCGTTTTTGATGCTATCGAAAACACTATGATATATCTTAAAAAACGAATATGCTTGACTGATTTGACCCTGTTTTTCAAAAACCCTTGCTTTTCCAGCCAAAGCATCAGCAACTATTTCGTTCGAACCTAATTCATTACCTATGCTATTCGCTACGTCAAAAGCAGCATGTGCATTCCCCCATTCATTAAGGTTCTCAAAAACCCTACCTAGCTTAATGTTAGTAATTGCTATACCCTCTCTATTACCCAGTTCTCTTCGAAGGACAAGCGACTTTCTTAGAAAGTCGATTGCTTCAATGGGTCTTTGGCTCTGATTGTAAACATCACCTAGAAATGAGTAAACCTGAGCTAATCCATTCTTATTATTAAGGTTTTCGAAAGCTTCTTTTGCTAGGGTCAGGTAATACAAAGCCGAGTCGAGAATAGATTGAGTACTATATAACTCACCAAGGGCCAAGTAACCATTAGCAATCCCCTGTGGATCATTGTATTTCTTTCGTATTGCTATCGACTCAAGGTAAGAAGCTTTCGCTAAGCTGTAGTTAGATAGTTTTAGGTAAACAGTACCGATGTTAAAAAGTACCACACCTACGCCACGTTCATCTTCAATAGTTTCACGGATAGTCAAGGATTGTCGAAAACTCACCAAGCTTTTCTCGTACTGCGACAAACGACCACAAACTATGCCTATGTTAACATAGGTATTTGCTAGAACTCTCAACAGAACCGACTGATTTTCATTATCGAGACGTTTTTTGGGGCTTTCATCTGCAATTCTTGTAGCTGACTTCGCAGCTAAATTCTCGTGATTCCTCCCGATATTAAGAAAAAAATCGCTTGAAACCTCTGGTAAGAAGACACCATATTCAATGGCTAAATCAATAATTTTAATATAGTTAACCAGCGCCTCACCATAATCTCCCTGAATGTCCGCAATAACACCAAGGTTATTAAGTGCTTTTGCTTGCTCAACAACAAACCCGTCTTTCAACGATAATTCAAGGGCCGAAAGGGCATACCTTCTTGATGAATCGATTGATATATACCAGTATAGCCTTGCAATATCATTAAAAAACTGTACTTTTTCGACACTTGATGCACCTGAAGCTAAAGCTTTTAAACTATCAACCTTGTTGATATTACTGTTTGCTCTTAATGCGAAAAAAGCAAATTGAGTTATGATTAGTGCAAGCAAAAACCTGCAAGCAAAGGGAGAAAAAATGCTGTTTTGATAGCTCTTTCTCATCGAAAGAAATGGTTTTCAAATGATACGCAATATAATAAATATGATAAGAAAACATTCTAGCCACTCAATGATTTTTATCACTTTTTACCTACTTTTAAACCATTCGAATGAATCAGTTCAATATTTACATGAAAATTTTGAGTTTTTTAAAATATATTGCCTTTTCCTTTCACTAAAATTGTAACTTGCAACCATAAAATGTTTTTTTTGCCTTTTTTCATGTGTAACTGTCAGACTATCAAATATTAAAATTATGAATATCAGCTTCTTAACTAAATTAATCGAAAAGAATGCTAGAGTTATTCTTCCAGATTTTGGGGCATTCCTTGTGAAAGACGATGGAAGTGGTGTGTTCAAGGGTTCAAACATCACGTTCAGTCCATTCCTCCGTTACAACGATGGAATGGTTGAGGATGCTATTGCAAGTGAATTTCATGTCAATCAAGAGGATGCAAAAAAGCAGCTTTTTTCTTTTATTGAAACGATAAAAGAGCAGCTTCAAGGTGGAAATCCTTTTTCCATTGGTGAATTTGGATCACTTTATCGAGACTCGAGGGGTAGTATTCATTTTTCATCAACAATAAAGTCGGAGTCATCAACTCAAAAAGAGATTCAACCTGAGAAGCCCAAAGATGAAACCGTTGCTCCCTCAGAGGAGGTTACTCTTGTTGAAAAGGAAGAAGAAATAATTGTAATATCGTCGTTGGAAAGCAACAAAAAAGAAGATGATATTATTGAGATTGAACAAATAAGTACTGACAATTTGAACATTAACCAAGAAAAATCAGTTCAATCAGGGAAAGAATCCTCAGAACCTACGGTTGAGGCTGCAACAAAAGAGGTAAAAGTACAACCAAATCCACCAAAGGTTGAAGAAAAAAAATCGTCTGAAAGCAAGGTTCAAGATACCAAAAAGCCAATACAGCATAAGGCAAAGCCTCACGCTCCTGTTCACAAACATAAGCCAGCTGTATCGAAACCTGTATCGAAACCTGTTCCAAAACCTTCATCAAATGAAACTGGTGAAAAGAGAATTCAATCTGGAGGTATTGGAAAAGCAATTCTAATGGGAACTTTAATTGCCCTTGGCATTGTTGCTATTGCTGTTAGCTGGTTTCTAATTCAAAAAGGACATATCAATATTGGCAGAACAAAAGTACAAACAGAGATAGTGTCGGACACTGAAAATGAGTCCGATATCATTGCTGAAGAAGCAGGGCAAAAGGGGAAGTTCGACGATGAGTTTGAGTCGCTTAGCACAAAGATAGATGATATTTCAAAAAGCGATGACCCAAAAGCGGCAACAAAGCAAATGGCTGATACAAAGTTTTCTGGTGAAAAATCGGCAGATCAAAAACAAAAGATAACTCTAGCCTATCCCACTGAAGGAATGTTTCATCTTATTGTTGGAAGCTTTCGAAATATTGAGTATGCAGAAAAATTTGCATCCGATCTTAAATCTTCGGGTTACAATTCCAGAGTGATAACTCAACCTTCTGGCATGCATTCGGTTTCAATTGGATCATTCCCCAGCAGGAATCAGGCTGTTGAAGCAATGAATGAGGTAAAGGTACACCAACCTAACGTGTGGATTCTTAAGCAGTAACATGCCCAAAAAAGGTGCTGCAACTACCCAGCAAATTCCTGAAGTAGGCGAAGTTTCTTTTCGTCGCAATGTAAGAGCAAAACGTCTTACGATTTCAGTTCGCCCAACTGAAGGGGTTAGGGTGACAATACCTGGTTTTCTCCCATTTAAAACGGCCCTCGATTTTGTTACCAGCAAAAGTTCATGGATCAAGGAAAAATTGTCAGAAATTTCAATCCTTCAAAAAGAACGATTAATACCAGCAAATTATAGAACTCGTGAACATTCGTTAAGGGTAGCACCAGCAAATTCAAGCCAACTAACCGTGGAACTTATCGGTAACGAGATAAGAGTTAACTACCCTAATAACATAGACGAAGGGAACACTCAGGTTCAGGAAGCTATCAGGAAAGGTATTGAACTGGCATATAGAAAAGAAGCTGTCTCAATGCTACCTAAAAGAGTGAGAGAACTAGCAGATATTCATAGCTTTAAATACAATAAACTCACAATTAAAAACATAAAATCAAGGTGGGGCAGCTGTTCGTCAAATAATAATATCAACCTGAGCATCTACCTTATGAAGTTACCCGATGAACTTGTTGATTATGTTATCATTCATGAGCTTACTCATACCATTCACAAAAATCACGGGGTGGGTTTTTGGAGTCACCTAAACAGACTTACTGGTAATGCTAAAGGGTTAGCTGCTCGCGTAAAGAAATATCGAACAGGGATCTAACCATTCAAAAGCCATTCCAGCTAGCTATTTCACTAAAGGGTTTTCTTTTGAGATGTCGCTCTGAATCATTTTGTGAATCGGCTGGATACCCAAGGGGTATAAGAGCAATTGGCGAAAAATTTGAAGGTAGCTTAAGAATTTCAGCACATCTTATAGCATCGAACTTACAAACCCAACAGGTAGCTAGACCTAAGCTAGCTGCCATTAGGGTGATATGATCAACTGCTATGGCGATATCAATGTCGCAATGGTCTTTCCCATCGGCTCTCCGCCATGAAATCGAGTGATTACCGCAAGCGACAATGATTACAGGGGCTGATGCAAGCCATGGACGTGCGTAGCACGATGCAATGTTTTCTTTTAAAGGGGAGTTAGTAACTATTATAAATTGCCAGGGCTGAGCGTTTGTTGCCGAAGGAGCAATTCGAGCTGCTTCCAAAACATTCTCAATCATGCTATTAGAAAGAGGTTCGTTTCGATAGGATCGACAGGAATACCGGCTTCGAGCTAAGGCTAAAAAATCTACCACAGTTTGTAATGATTAATGATTGATTGAAATTAGATTCAACTTATTCTAGTATTCAAGTGAATTGAGCCTTTCTGTTAACTCAATGATACCTTCATAGAATGCTGCGATTTGCTCATTGAAAAAAGTCTTCTTTTCCTTATAGCCTTCAATTTTATTATGCTTGTTAATGTTCAGAATAACAGCATTTCTAAGGTTAATGGCATCTTCAATAATATCCAAGACATTCTCGTAATGAAGTGGGGGCGAATAGGTTAACTGTGAATAACATTCCTGAAGGAGATTACCCACCATTCTATTTATATCTTTTTTAAGACTTCTAATGTTTGCCATTACTCAGTTCAAAAACTTATACAGATTTAATGTATTAAATGTAAATTAATTTTTCAATAAAATCCATAATTGATAGTAATTTTTCACTTTTTTTAATAAAAAAAGAGAGTGTCTAAAAAATCCTTAGGTTGTATTCACAAAAATAATGCTCTGCTCAAGCTAAAAAGGAAGCAGGCGGTCTCTGAATTACAACGGGACTATTTCTTAGACACCCTCTTTGTATTGTCTGGAAGAAACTGGCTACCTAACTCTCCACTCCTTCCATGCTTTGTCGATAGTTGGACTAATATTCGTTTGTGGGTTTTGCTCCTTTTGGTTGACAATAACTGAACGAGTTCCTACGCTTGTTCTAAGGTAATCGGCCATTTCACCGTATGTTATATCACCTTCGGTTTCCTTTAGAAGTTTAAGAACATGATATGTGAACATACCGTGGTTTTTGTCGGACCATGGGAGAGCTGACTGGTCGCCTGAAGCTGCTGCAAAAACCACGAGGTTACCCTTGAGTAAATTTTCCTTTGGCCTCACTTTAATAGCTCGAGCGGCTAAAAGTCCTTGCTCCCTTCCACCACCACTAAAGCAAGCATCGATGAAAACTGTTACTCTTTTTGTTGGAAACTCTGTTAGCTTTTCATAAAAGTAAGATAACTTAATGGCCATTTCCAGATCGGCACCACTAACATCAACTGGCATCAGATATGGTTCATAAGACCTTTCGTCAGGGAAACCATGACCAGCATAGTAAACAAAGATCTCGGCTTTGCCTTCCTTAATCTTAGCAATTGTATTTATCTGGTTTATAGCACGATTCATTTCAACAACTCGAGCGTTCTTGTAGAAAAGGATATTATCTTCGGGTACTCCAAGAACTTTTAGGGCATATTTTTTGAATGTTTCGGCATCGTGAATAGCAAACTCTACATCCGATTCGGTTCTAAGACCTCTTTGGTAGGATGAGTAATCCTCGTTTCCAATAATAAGGGCATAACGATTTGGGTCGGGTTTACCCACAACAGGTATATCAATATCAACGTCTGAAGGCTCCCTCTCCTTTACAGGAGCAACTCCAGACCCAGGAACTGGTGTAGGAGTTGGATTGGCTGCGGCTACTTGAGTAACTGTTGGCCTACGACTTTCAATGTTAAAATTTACCTCACTTTTATGGCCACTCTTGTCCTCAGCAACCACGCGAATGGGGTTATCGAAGCCATATCGAAGCATTAAATCAATAATGTAGGTTGAGTCGCCCATGTGTTGAGCAGGAACGTTATTGACCATAACCTTATCAACGCCAAAGAAATCGGAGACCTTAAGTTCAATCCTAACCTTATCGC
>CAYZSD010000027.1:0-28577 GCA_964481075.1 uncultured Rikenellaceae bacterium
TTTACCTCATTAACTCTCATAATGGTGTAAAGATCTTAAACATACCAAGAATTAATGTACAAAAAGATTATCCCACGATTTATAATCACCTTACAAAATATTTACCGAAAGTTAAAGAACGTTATGACCAAGGTGATGATTGGACAAACCTAAGAAACTGTGCATATATAGAAGATTTTGAAAAACCTAAAATAGTATGGGGTGAAATTTCAGACAAGCCAAAATTTGCCTATGATGATTCAGGATACTATGCAGAAGCAACTACTTTTTTAATGACTGGCCAAAAACTGAAGTATCTACTTGCAATATTAAACTCCAAAGTATCTGAATGGTACTTTTTGCAAATTGGTACTACAACAGGTATGGGGACAAACCGTTGGAAAAAGTACAAAATAGAATTACTTCCAATTAAAGTTGTTAGCAGGGACGTTGAAAATAAAATCGAAACACTAGTAAACCTGATAATTGAAAAGAAGAAGGCAAATCCTCTTTGTGATACGTCTGACGTTGAAATTGAAATTGACAAAGTTGTTTATGAAATCTACGGTTTATCGAGTGAAGAAATTGAAATAATTGAAAACACATAAATAACAACTAAAATTGAAAACGAGAAAACCATCAACCCAAGATTTAGAGAATAGAATAAAAGAACTAGAACTAGAAGTTTACAAATTGTAAAGTAATTTCCTTTATGGATAGCTAAATCCACCCCTCCCAATGCTATAGCCTAACCTGAAACCCCAAATTGGACTCTGACCCTGTTGTACCCCCATGTAGCCAGCAACCTTCAGGCTTCCAAGTATTTCGGTTGCCCCATACCCAAACTCCACGTACCATGGAAGGTTTCTGGTTGCGAGCGTGTTAACAAAAACCCCCTCGTTCCAAATAAGGTTGCTGAAAACTGGTAGATACTTCAAGGCAATAAAAGGGGCAGAGTAGGCAATGCTTGCCTGAGCCCAAAGTCCATTGGTACTAAAGCTGTAGTAGGGAAGTAGCATAAAGGCTCCATCTCTTTCATTAAGGACAACCCATACAGGTTGTGTGTTGAAATGGGTGAAGTCGGCAAAGTGGAGCTTGTTTTCACCAAAAAAGCCTCCCACCCTAAGTTGGTAGCTTAATTTTCTGAAAACCGAAAGATCAACTCTCTGACGAACAGATAGTTCAAGCATCAATGGACTTAAGCCACCATCTTTACCGTAGCTATTTACAGCAGTGTTTAACGAGAAGGTGGGGTAGCGGCTTCTAATCATAACCTTCTGGCGACCATTCATTCTGTAGTAGAAGCGTGGTGTGTAGTGAATGCTTGCCGTAAACTTCTGGCCAAAAGAAACCTTTCCGATGGTTTGGATAAACTCGGGGTTGATGGGTTTGTTGGGCGAAAAACTTCTCGTTTCGTTGTAAAAGAGCGAGAAATCCGACGTGTTTTTCAGGGTATCTCTTGTGAAGGTTGAGATTCCTGTTGAAAGAACTAGCCCATTGGCAAGGTCGATGCTATTTCGGAATGTTACCTGTGCTTCATGGTATAGCTTAAGGGGGTTATCTCTCAGGAGAAGCGTTGTGACCGAGTTTGCCAAAGGATGTATCCCTTCAATGGCGTTGAAATCCCTCGATCCGTAGTTTGCTTGGATTGACACAAAGCCCCTTCTTTCGGGCCAGTAACGGAAACCAGTTGATAGATTACCCATCGGTTCGTTACGTGATATCGAGTAGTATAGCTGAAGCCTTGTTCGAATGACTTGCTTATACTTAAACATGTTTCTTGAAATGGCAAGGTGATAACCTGGAACAAAACCATCGACAGTATTGTACGATTGGTTGAACAATGAGAACCCGTCGGTTGTTACCCACCACTTCTTGTTTTTCGACGTGTAGAACCCTCCAGTTGCAAGCACCTTTGCTAGTGATTTCTTTTTACTTTTCGAAGGATCATCACCCTTTCCAAGGGTATCTGCTTTCATTCGTGCTACAACGGAGTCTCGTACCTGAAAGCTTTTTAGTTCATGCTCCTGAAGGGGGACGGGTCGAATGAGATCCCATTTTACAGTGTCACGTTTGTAAGCCAGGCTATCAATCTCTACTCTTCCCCTTCGCTCAAGCTCCAACGATTTGCTGGTATCCTTCACCTGTTCAGTCATTAATGATGCAAGTTTGTTCATCTCCCTATTAGAAAGGTTATCCTTTTCAAGGAGTTTTTCAAGGGCTTGCTGTTTTTTCTGTTCTTGCTTCGATACCGGTTTGTCA
Source organism: uncultured Rikenellaceae bacterium (assembly GCA_964481075.1). GTDB lineage: Bacteria > Bacteroidota > Bacteroidia > Bacteroidales > Tenuifilaceae > MWFE01. The sequence continues at coordinate 2,242 of CAYZSD010000027.1, forward strand.
GTTGTTCTGGGTTTTTCTTTATTGTTTTCTTCAGGCAGGTTATCCAAATTTGTTAGTGTAGAAACAACTACTTCTTTATTATCGGCAACCAGCTTAGTGTACTTTATTGATGTAATATAGGTGGCTTCGCCTTTGTTGCCAAGGGCTTGCACATCAACATCAACGCTTTGGCTAATTGGCACCCATACGTTCTGTTGGATCTCGGCAAATTGAACCCTTAGCTGAAACTTACCAGGGAAGTATTCGCCTGATGCTTCGAAGCTGTTAAGGCAGTAAAGAGTGTTTACAATATGTAACGTTCCCGACATTAGCTTTGCATTCTTTCTCTTTGGTGTGAACTCAATTTGGTGAATTAGCCTTTCGTTCTCCGAACCACTGCCAAGGTACTTAAAGTTGTAGTGAGCGAAAGCATTAGGTGCAAGGGGCGAAATGAATGCAGCAAAGGTAGGCTGATAGAAGCTTGTGGTCAGGAATCCTATCGACATGTCATTATCTACTCCGGGGAAAGTGCTTCGTGCGGCAATAACTTTTTGGCTATAGGTGTTTGGTGCCTTGAATGTTAGTGCGTTCTGAGACTCATAAACGTAGCTTTCTCCCTCTTTAGGAGCATCAGGCTCTTTGCGAAGTTGTCGCTTTACCATTCGGCTAAGCTGGTTTACTTTTGCGCTCCCCTTGATGTAAACCTCGGCCTCGAAGCTGCTAACCTGCCTTTGGTAGTAAGGGGCCATACCTATTGCTTTTCTCATAATAGCAAGTGCTGGATCCTCCGATTTATTTGTAATGGTAACGGGAGCAATACTGTAAACTCTGGATTTTAGCTCGATATTTAGGGTTAAGTCAGTTGAGTCAATTGTTATTTTTCGGGTTTCAGAGTTAAAACCAAGACTCTGAAATACAATGCTATACTCGCCAGGTGGTAGGTTGATGCTGTAGAACCCCTCCGTTGTTGCGGCAGTACCAAGGGAAAGCTCTTTTACAAAAACCGATGCGTACGGAATACCTTCTCGCGAAGAGTCGGTGATAACACCTTTTAGTACCTGAGTAATTCCAATTGAAGGAGAGGATACTAAAAGGAAAAGGAAAGCCCAATATTTAATTTTTTCTTGCATATCGTATAGTTGAGAACTAAACAATAAAAATGCCAAAAAATTATTCAAAACCTATACTTTAGTTATAAAGATACTAGGGGTTCTATAACATTTTGTGTGGGTAATTTCAAACTAAGATTACAGCATGAAACAATGTTGAATTTTTATACTAATTGCCGAGTCTGTTTTAGTTTAGACTAATAGATGTCTCACTTCGTTCGACATGACTTAAACTTTTTTTGGATTAGTGGTGGGGGCGGAGGCGGGAGCGAGCCCTAGGGCCCGCTCCCGCCTCCGCCCCCACCACTCTATATATTTACCAACCTTGTCATGTCGAACGAAGTGAGACATCTATATACATGAACATATTATTGGTGATGTAGTTAATTTTTAACAACCCACTCAAAACGTTATAGAACTATACTAGGTTGAACACAAGGAATAACCAAATAATGGGATTTTTTTACACCCCCTGATTAGGATTGAAAAAACACAACTAATGTTCAGTAGAGCTTGCAGTTATTTATTGAAAATAATCGCTCACAATGCTCTTAAGGGTAGTTGTATTAATTGGTTTTGTAATATAATTACTGAAAATATTCTTTGTACTTGCAGTGTCGTGTTCGGTTGCATAGGCCGATTGTGCAACGATAGGAAGTGTTGGGTTGAACTCCCTAATGAGTTTTGTAGCAGCAATACCATCCATTACCGGCATTTTTATATCCATTAATACAATATTAATAGCTAAGTTTTCTTTGCATATATCAACCGCTTCTTTTCCATTTTTTGCATGAATAATAAATGGATTGTACTCTTTTAGCAACTCTCTTAGAAGGATAAAACTATTTTGGTCATCCTCCACAACAAGAATAGTAAGGTTTTTTGGGAAATTCTCTAGCATGATGCTCTCGGAATTTGATAGGTCATCCTTTTTTACAGGTATATACGGAATAGTAAAATAGAATGTTGATCCTTTACCTAACTCCGAATCGACCCATATTTTCCCGCCCAATAGCTCAACAAACCCTTTGCATATCGATAAACCCAAGCCTGTGCCTCCATATTGATACCGTATGCTATCGTTGGCTTGCACAAATCTTTGAAAAATTAGATTATGCTTACCTTTTTCGATACCAATACCATTATCTTTAACAAAGAACTCAATAAAACGGTCTTTAATAGCATAGCCAAGTTCAATATCACCAGCCGAAGTATATTTAATAGCATTGGTTAGAAGATTACCAAAAATTTGCCTGAGCTTAGTGATATCTGTAATAGTTTCAAAAACGAAATCTTTTTGTTGACTTGCCACCTTAACCCTCAAAGGTTTACCAATAAGTTGTTGGTTAAATATTGCCACTATTTCTGAAATCGATGTGTTAATGCACACATTGGTATTGTTAATTTTTTCCTGACCGGTGTCAATTGAAGAAATGGTAAGTATATCGTTTACAATGGAAAGGAGCTGATTGCAACTATTTTGAATTATACTTAAATAGTCCTTACGGATTTCAACCGATACATCTGTATTGCGTAGTAACCCCGAAAAACCTTGAATAGCATTTAAGGGTGTTCGAATCTCATGGCTCATGTTCTGCAAGAAAGCTGTTTTCAAGCGGTCGCTCTCTTGTGCCTTTTCCAATGCTTGATGCAGCAATTGGTTGGTTTCTTTCAGTGCATCGGATGTAGTGCTTAGCTCCTCGTTGGCAGCCCGGGTTTCTTCTTCCGATACCTGCAGCTCGTAGTACATTTTTTGCAAAGCTTCTTCTCCCTGTTCTGCTCGCTCTTTTGATGCCAAAATTTGTTTCAACATGCTATTTTTAAGCTTTACATTGGCAAGCGATTGGGCAAATATTTTTAGCAGTTGCTGCTCCTCTTCGGAATAGATATGATGTTCCCTAACCGAGTCGAATCCGACAAAACCAATACAATTCCCCTCGTTCATCATGGGAACTGCAATAAGGCTTTTGATGCCCTGCGGTTCGAGTATTTCCCTTGCACCCTCTTTGGGTAAATCAAACACATTGGGAATGTACATAGTTTTGCCTTCACTATGGGTGTTTACCCAATTTTTCACCATATTCAGTGGTAAACCCTGAAGGTTCCCTATTTCGGGGCTTATTCCTTGGGCGCACCATTCGTATGTGTTGTCACAAACATTCTTTTCCCAATCATAGTCAAATGTGTAAGCCCTATCGGCATTAACAAAACCACCCATTTTGCTAAGAGCATCAACAATGGCATTATCAACCAAATGAACAGGTATATTGATGAAACCACCAGCAATTTCCATCAATACTTCACGCAAAGAGGATTGTTTTTTCAGGGTTTCTTCAAGTTCCTTTCGCTTGGTGATATCCTGTATATTTCCTAAAACCTTTACAAAACGGCTGCCTTTTTTCACTGCGTTTGCCATTGTTCGAATCCAAATACGCTTTCCATCCACACGGGTAAAGGGGAGTTCGAAGTCATAGGGAATACCCTCTTCGGCTATTAGCCGAAAAGCATCCTCTAAGGTTTTACGATCTTCGGAATCGTAACAGGCAAGGCTTATCTCAACATGCTCTGGCGAACCAGCAGGAGGGGTTCCAGGCTTTAAACCATGAATACGATAGGTTTCATCTGTCCAGTACATTGTCTGGTGTTCTATGTCCCACTCCCAACCGCCAATGTGTGCTAGCTGTTGGGTTGCATCGAGCAGGTTTCGGCTTTCGCGAACAGCTTCTTCGGCCTTTCTGCGTTCATCATTTAGAAACAGCTGTGCAGCTATTGATGCAACCGTGGAAATAAACGACTCCTCATCGGGATGCCATTTACGTTTAGGGCCAATATGCTCGGCACTAACCACCCCAACTAGTTTACCTCCTAGGAAAATGCCAGCATCGAGCAAGGAGTTTATACCCAAAACCTTGAGATAATTCTCACATAATTCGCATGTCCGGGGGTCGTTTTGGGCATCCTCAGCGTAAATTCTGTTTTCGGATTGAATTGCAAGGAAATAATTTGGAAATTCTGTAGTTTTTAAGATGCTTCCGCTGCTGTGAGTTTTTGTTGTTGGGTTGAACAACGAAAGGCAAATTAGCTCGGTTTGATCATCGTTAAGTAACCAAACACTTGCACGAGAAACGTTGAGAGCTTGAGAGACTTCTTCGGTAACCCGTTGTAGGGCATTAGTGATGTTATCTTCTGTAAAAACAGGATCTACTGTAAGGTTTACTAAGGAAGATCGTTGGGCTGCGGCACGTTTTTCGCTTGCTCTAAGAATTTCCTCGGAGTTTATACGTTCGGTAATGTTTCGCCCTGACATTGATGCCCCAATTACGTTGCCCTCAACAAAAATTGGGTTCATTGCGACTTCAAAGTGAATAACTGAATCTTTCACTTCGGCCTTATCAACAACAACGAATCTTTCACCTGTTAAAACACGGCTGTATCGTTCTTCCCAAACATTTCGAATTGCTTCTGGAAGACCATTTAGTATGTTGCTTCCAGGTTTGAGTTGAATGCCAAATGCACGATGATATTCATTTACAAAAACCTGATTTATATAAGTGATTTCCATATCAGTATTAATTGACCAAATGCTCTCAAGCGAGTTCTCAACAATGGCCAACATATTAACCTGAGTGTTAAGGAGTTTTTCTTCTGCCAACTTGCGTTCGGTAATATCTCGCACATTAACGACTATTCCATTTATATCTGGGTTGGAAAGTTGGTTTTTGGCTCGTGCCTCAAGGTACACCCACCCACCGGCTTTGCGCTTGTGTCGATATTCAACGCCACCCTCTTCGGCGTTGATAACTTGTTGAAAAGCAGACAATACCCTTTGTTGGTCATCGGGATGGATCATCTGTTCAATTACTGCGATATTAGTCAACTCATCGGGAGTGTATCCATGTACCTGCTCAACCGATGGGCTAACATATCGCTGTATTCCTTGGTCATCGAGAATTACGATAGCATCAAAGGAGTTTTGGATAAGCTGCTCAAACCGCCTTTCTCGTTTATGTAAGGATTCTTCTGCACGCTTGCGCTCAGTTTCAGCGGTACAAGCCAATGCCGCATTGCTCAGTTTATTTAAAATAGGCTGAAGGGATAGTATAAATGAAGACTCAAAAGGATCTCCGTTTTTTTCGAGCAACAAAACACCAAATCCTTGTAAATTGAATAGGTATCGAGTTTTCGTACCGTTCTTTTTTGAAATAGGTAATGATTTTAACCAATCATTCAGTTGATATGTCTGTTTGGGAAGATTTACGCCTTCTAAAAAAGTTTTTATTTCTTTGTTATGCAAAATTGGTCGTGGTATGGATAGGATTGGCTCCCATTGCAATGTTCTGTTAGGGTTTTGTGAGACAGACCTGATTACCTGAGCTCCGCTACAGTTAAGCAAACGCATCATGGTAGTGATGCAATCGAGTAACATCTCGTTTAAATCTAACGAGTTGCCCACTTTTAATGCAATTTCGAGCAGTATTTCGGTTTCGTAAATCCTTTTCATATTCATTCAACAATATGACATAAACCTCATTTATTGTACAGAAGGGCCACCACCGATGTTTTATTGTAAAACTCTAGGTAATCGCGACCATTGTTGGCAATTTCACCAAGTGTCATTGCGCCAAAAAGATCGCCTTTACCTGCAACAGCTACAAGCTCTTCTGTTATTTTTTCCTCAAGGAAAAGTGCTCTGGAAATACAGTCGATAAAAAAGGTTGGGACATCCTCAGAAATCGACTCAAAGCACGACTCTGTGGCAAGTTGGCGTGCTTTTGATGCGGCGGCTATTAGGGTTTGAGGAGTTCCGTTGAGAAGGTGAACAAAGGAACCTGTTGGAACTTCGCCTACGCAAACCAAGCCCTTTTCACCATCTGTGGTAAGAGGATCGCGAACCACAACCTCACCCCCAAGCTTGTTAATGCCAAATGGGTAGCATTTGGCCAAGTTGAAGAAATTTTCGATGGTCAAGGTTTTACCGCAGTGTGCCTCCACCAATTCGCGGTAGCGATCTAAGGCAGGGGCCCAGTCAAGGGAAATAATTGTGTTACAATCCGACTCAGTTACCTTCATGCTCTCCGAAATAGGTTGCCAACCGTGAGCAACGCCAACCCCACTTCGCATATTAAGTTTTACTATTAGCCCTGCATCCATAATCAATCCTTCCGATGTTATTAAGCAAGGCTTCTGTTTGAACGAAAGCGAACCGGCACCACCACCTATAAAGTTTCGATCCAATCCTAAGGCAATAAACAGGGCCTCAACCAGCGAAGCTATACGCTTACTTAGACCATCAACAAAAACAATGATGGTTTCATTTTGTTCGTTTCCAGGTTCTATCCACTTCTCCGAAGGTGATTGTAAGGTTTTATTGTAATCAACTTCTTGGTTACTAAGCTCAGGAATAGTAATTATCTCTGGGGTGAATGGTAAACCAACAACAAGGAATCCTTGATCATAAACCCGTTTACCATAAATAATTTTTGGGAAAATTCCACCAAATATCGGAACAGGAAGAGTTTGAAAAATTGGATTAACCTCATTGGGAGTCCATTCGTTTGCATCGCAACCAAGCACCATCAGGCTCTTCACATCAGAATAGGCAGCTAGCGACTCAGAAATTTTCTTAAGTGATTTGGGTTCACCGCTAGGGTCAAATAGAGTTCTCATGTTAGAGGCTTTTATTTGTTGTTTAGAGGCTATTCCAAAGGTATTAATATTAATTGGATATTATATAGAATGGAGTTAAACCTTTCAACCTCTTCCATTAACGGGCTATGAGCAGAGTTTTCGAACGAATGAAATTCTTTGTGAGGTGCTTTTAGCTGGTCATAAAAATCAAGGGCTACAGCATGTGGGGTCTGGTAATCGTGTATTCCCTGAAAGAAATAAACGGGGATTTCAACGCTATCAATCGAATTAAAAAGATTAGTGTTTATTACTTGTAACCATAGTTTTTCAATCGAGTACATGTTTCCAACCATAAAATAAACTTTATCGGTGAATGAGTACTCTTTTGCAAAAAGAATAATTTTTATCAATGGCCACATTCCTTCCATGCTGCGAAATGCCCCACCATACTTATTTACATACTGTCGTTCAACCTTTAAATAATTCATCCAGTCTTTTATGGTTGCATTGGAATCGGGGAAAGATAGGTCCGACAACACCTTAATCGCCTTGTTATCATTCCTTTGATGGGCTTGTTCCAGAACCCAGTCGTAGGATAGTTTCTCAGCTTTGTATTGATCAGCCACCTGGCCAACACCAAAGTATGCGTGGGAAAGTACTGGGTGCTGATGGATGGTTAGAAGACCAAGAAGAGAGCCCCAGGAATGTCCCATGATGAATATCTTTTCTGTATTAAATCGTTTAATGAGATATTGGCTTAACTCTCGGGTATCGGATATAAACTGAGTGATATTCATGCTCTCCAACGGGATCTTGCTTGAGTACGATTTTCCTGCCCCCCTTTGCTCCCAGTAAACCATTACAAAAATATTCTCAATAGCCCTGTTAAAATGTTTCATAAAAGCAAATTCAGGACTCCCAGGCCCTCCATGTATGAAAAGCATAACTGGCTTACTAGCGTCGGCACCTCGAATAATAAGATGCTGATTTATTCCACCAATGGTTAGCTTTTCAACCGACGAGATGCTTATTGGAATTTCTTTTCCACTTGAATCGGTAATAGGATCTGCCTTGTTTGGGCTTTTAACCCAAAGAATAGAAGCAATAATCAGGATTACTCCAAGAAGCACTCCTAGTATCAATAATGAAATCTTTAAAAACTTCTTCATCTATCTTGTTTTGATTTTTTGTTGTTCAATCTCAAAAATTGCTGGTTTTACTCATTTCCGCGTGCTAAAAAGTGAATGAACACAGAGCCAATGATTACAAAAAAAGCAAAGGTGTAGTCGATTCCTGAATTAATATGAACAAAAACCTGATATCCAGTTAGAAGGGTTAGTACTAAAGCAGACACAACGGTTAACGGGGTTTTTCGAAGAATTCCACCAGTAAAGAGCAATACGCTAAAGATTAGAAATCCAAATGAAACCCAAAACATCACGCTACTTAGGTTCATCACCTTAATAACTTTAACGTAGTAGAAAACAACAAAAAGCATTACACCAGAGCGCATTAGCCATTCAGCAACAGGGGAGAGAAATTTTAATGGTTTCATAGGTTTGTTTTTTAGAATTAAGCAACTAAGGTACAATTAATTCGTTAATACTTAATTAAAATTGGCTTGTTGAACTAGGTTTTTAGAAGTTATTTTCTGAAGCGTTTTCAAGAACTTATCATAACGCACCAATAGTTAAACAAAGCTAAAAAACTTAAACCACTTTTAAAGATACTTGCCAACTTTTTTTGTGTGCTCTTATTTTGTATTTATTTTTAAACAAGGGCTAAAACCTCTTTATGTATTGATGGTCATAGAATAAGTTATTTTCAATATTTTCAAACCAAAGCTATGGAGATAAGAATTGAAAACCTAACTAAAAAGTATGGTTACCAGAAGGCGGTAGACAATATCTCTTTTAAGGTGAATACTGGTGAAATTGTTGGGTTTCTAGGTCCAAATGGGGCAGGTAAAACCACTACCATGAAGATCATCACCAGTTACCTCAACTGCGAGGAGGGCGATGTGCTGATAGGTGGAAAATCGGTACGAAACCACGCCGATGAGATTAAAAAGTACATAGGCTACCTGCCAGAAAGCAACCCGCTATACAACGACATGCCTGTTATCGACTATCTGGAGTTCTGCGGAACGTTGCAGGGGATAGAAAAGCCCTACATCCCGGGCAGGGTAAGAGAAATGGTAAAAGTGTGTGGGCTTAACAGTGAGAAACATAAGAAGATAGGCGAACTCAGCAAGGGTTTCCGCCAAAGGGTTGGATTGGCTCAAGCAATGATCCATGACCCACAGATTCTAATTCTTGACGAGCCAACAACAGGCTTGGATCCAAACCAAATTGTCGAGATTCGTCGCCTTATCAGGGAGTTGGGCAAGGAGAAAACGGTTATCCTCAGTACCCACATCCTTTCCGAGGTGGAGGCCACATGCGATAGGATTCTTATTATCAACAAGGGAATTATTGTTGCCGATGGTACTGCCGAGAACCTTCGAAAGCAGGCCAAAGGTCATGAGATACTTAGAGTAACCATTGAGGATGGCGATGGGGATGCTGTTAAGCGACAGCTTAGCGCCATATCTACCGTGGAAACGATTGATTTTGCCGACAGGTCGAGGAATCGCTTTGAGATACAGAGTACACCTGGCAGCTCATCGAAACGACAGATATTTGAGGCTTGCGTAAGGAACGGCTGGGTACTTACCGAGATGACAGCCTCTGAAACCAAACTGGAGGACATCTTTAGAGAGCTAACCCTGAATTGATGAATCCCGACCCCGAACCCCGATGCTTCGGGGTCGGGGTTCGGGGTCGGGGTTCGAGACGATTGAAGATTAAAGATTAATGATTTGTGAAGTGAAAGAAATAGTAACACTAATCTTCTTATAAACAAGAAAAAAACTAAATATGAAGCCAATACTAATAATAGCAAAACGTGAATTAGGATCATACTTCGATTCGCTGATAGCCTACATCATGCTTGTTCTTTTTCTGGGATTTAGCGGATTTTTCACATGGTTGCAGGGCTCAGATGTATTCCTGATTAATCAGGCAACACTTAGGCCATTTTTTTCTATTGCCTACTGGACTCTATTCTTCTTCATCCCTGCGCTAACCATGCGTTTGCTGGCCGAAGAGAGGAAAACCGGCACCATTGAGCTTCTGCTTACCAAGGCCATAACCGATAGGCAGGTAGTGTTAGGAAAGTTCATCGCTGCCTTGTTGCTTATTTCATTTGCTCTTCTTCTCACAATACCTTACGTTATCACCGTTGCTTCCATCGGAAATCTCGATTTAGGTGAGGTAATATGTGGGTACATTGGGTTAATTTTGATGAGCGCCGCATACATCAGCATTGGGCTTTACTCAAGCAGTATAACTAATAATCAAATTGTTGCATTTCTTGTTGCCCTTTTCGTTGGTCTATTCTTCCACATCATCTTCGATGTGCTCAAGGGTAGTGCAACAGGATTTATAGGTGAAACGCTAAACATGCTAAGCCTTTCGACCCATTTTGAGAGCATTTCGCGGGGGGTTGTCGATAGCAAGGATGTTATCTACTTCTTTTCCTTGATTTTCTTGGGACTTTTCCTCACTGAAACGTCCCTTTCGAAAAGAAAAGTGTTGGGTTAAGCATTTTTGAAACGAAATAATACCACAGACAATGAAAAACAAACTTCATATATCAATACTGCTCGTGGTTGGCATAATATTAATTGTTAACCTGATATCCCAGGATTTTTTTGTACGGCTCGACTTCACTCAGGGGAAGCAGTACACCATGAGCAAGGCTACAAAGGATATACTTAGAAATCTTCAGCAACCGGTTACCGTAAAAGCATACTATTCTGAGAATCTTCCTCCAGATGTAGCCAAGGGAAGAAAGGAAATGCGTGAACTGCTGATTGAGTACAACAATATCTCGAAGGGGAACTTGGTTTACGAGTTTATTAATCCTGGTTCTTCCGATGAGATTGAGAGACAAGCAATGCAGGAGGGAATTCAACCTGTAATGATAAACCTCCGCGAGAAGGATCAGGTGAAACAGCAGAAAGCGTACCTTGGTATTGTTGTTTCGATGGGCGACAGGAAAGAGGTAATACCTTTTGTTCAGCCCGGAGGAGCTATTGAGTACACCCTTTCCACCGCCATAAAGAAAGTGTCAATAACCAACAAGCCAACAATAGGCTTACTACAAGGGCATGGAGAACCTTCGATAGCAGAGATTCCTCAGCTTTTTCATGAGCTTTCGGTAATGTACAGGGTTGAACCGCTATCGCTTACCGATACAACTGGCATCCCAAGTCGTATTGAAACAATACTTATACTACGACCCGAAGATAGCATCCCGAGTTATAAGTTCAGTCAACTTGATGAATTCATGGCTCGTGGTGGGAAAATGCTTGTAGCGTTCAACAGGATTATTGCAAACCTCCAGCAAGGATATGCAATGGTTAACAATACTGGATTAGAATCGTGGCTCAAAGGCAAGGGAATAGTTGTTTCCGACAATGTTGTAGTTGACACCCGATGTGCTTCGGTGCAGGTTCAGCAGCAGCAGGGTGCGTTCCGTTTCATGTCGAACATGCAGTTTCCCTTTTTTCCTATAGTATCCAGCTTTGCCGAACATCCCATTGGAGAAGGTTTGGCAGGAGTAGTGCTGCAATTTGCCAACCCAATAGAATTTCGAGGAGATACCAGTATCGTCTTCAGCCCTTTGGCTTTTACATCCGAAAAATCGGGAACTGTTCGCCCTCCCATTTATATTGATATACAGAAACAGTGGACTCATGCCGATTTCCCCATGAAGAACATGGTTCTTGCTGCCGCATTCGACGGTAAGATGGTTGGAAGCATGAATTCCAAAATGGTTGTTATTGGGAATGGCGATTTTGTAATCAATGGTTCTGGCGAAAGGAGTCAGCAGCTTCAACCCGATAACGTTAGCCTAGTTGTCAACGGAATCGACTGGTTATCAGACGACACAGGACTAATCGCCTTGCGTACAAAGGGGATAACCTATCGTCCTCTCGACCAGATAAGCGATGGGAAGAAAACATTCTTGAAATGGCTAAACTTCTTGCTGCCCATAATCATTATCCTTGGATATGGTGTAATTAGAGCACAAATAAACAGGAATAAACGTATTAAAAGAATGGAGGAGAGCTATGTCTAGCAAATTCGACAATAAGTACCTGCTTGTGGTATTGGTGATTCTCGGAGCAATATTTGTTTTCGTAAAGTTTTACAAGGCTCCAAAATCAGAACGAACGCTGAGAACCAGCATAGTACAAATTGACACATCAAAAGTTAGCAAGATAAAAATACTCCCTAGCTCAGAAAAAGGTGGAGAAGTGGTGTTTCAACGACTGGGGAATAGCTGGAAGGTTGGAAATGGTATTGTTGAGGCAGGGACTGGCGATAATGTTGTTCCAAATCTTTTCACTCAGCTTCTTCAAATAAAGCCCATTAGGCTTGAGTCGAGGCAAAAGGAGAGTTGGGAGGAGTATAACCTTACCGATTCTTTGGCCACCAGAATTATAGTTTATGAAAATGATAGGGAAAAGCTAAACCTATATATTGGTAAGTTCACCTACCAACAAACCAACGATCCTTATTCAGGAGGAAGGGGAGGAGTGAAGGGAACCTCTTATGTGCGACTCGATGGGGAGGATGAGATTTATGCTGTTGACGGCTTCTTGACCTTTACGTTCAACCAGCCTTTCAGTAGCTGGCGCGATCAAACATTCATCAATCTCAGAAAAGCAGATATTACCAAGCTCACTTTTATTTATCCAGGTGATAGCAGTTTTGTTGTAGCGTTGGAGAATAATAAATGGATGCTTGGAAATCAATTTGCCGACTCGGTAAAAGTAGATAAGTATTTGACTAGCATCAGTCACAAGACTGCCTCAGCTTTCGATGACAGCTTTGACCCCTTTGGCAATCCAACATATCGACTTATCATTGAGGGTAATAACATGGAAAATATTGTTGTAAATGCCTACCGAAAGGATGAAGAAAGATTGGTATTGAACTCAACCTTAAACCCAGATTCCTGGTTTGAATCGAGGTTTGATGGATTGTTTCAGGATATTTTCAAAGGGTTATCTCACTTTAAGTGAATATCTCACGATTTGATGGAGTAGTATTTACGATTATCTATTTCAAAGGGTTGAGTTTTTCAATAATATCAGATTTTATGAAGTAAATACTGCTTAGCCTATTTGTGGGTTGCTTTGAGAACGAAACAATTTCCTGATAGGAAACAGGTGATTTTATTGAAGCAGGATTTACCCTATCGCTGGTGAAGAACAGATAGTTGCCATCGTGCGAAACGAAAGGGCAGTATTCCATGAATGGGGTATTAATGGCATCACCCATATTAATAGGCTTTGTCCACGTTTCATCAGGTTTTTGGTAGCTAATCCATAGGTCGCCTCGACCACAACCTGCTCCCCAACCATGTGAGGTGAAGATGATATAACGTTCATTCGGATCTACAAAGGCATTGTACTCATCGCTGGTGGTGTTTATTGAATCAGACAAAGCCTGAACTGTCTGGTATCTCCCTTCGATAAGTTTCGAGAAGAAAATATCTTCACCTCCAACACCATCGTTGCGTGTTGCACACCAGTAAATTGCCCCACATTTGGTTACAGATGGATAAAACTCGTTTACCGATGTATTTATTGGCTCGCCAATATTGACTGGTTCGCCCCAGCCCTTTTCTGTTTTATCAACATACCAGATATCGAAATCCTTTGGTGCACCTCCCTTTTCAAGAGGTCGATTGGATGCGAAGTAGAGCCTTTTTCCATCGACAGAAAAATGAGGTTCAAGATCGGAAAAAACACCCGAAAATGGTGCTACATCAGGATTTGACCAGCCATTATCCAGTTTTTCAATAAAAGCAATGGTTGGTCTAGTATAGCTGGATATAGTGTAGTAGAACTCCCTACCATCAGGCGAAAGCGCAGCATCACGCTCGGCAAGGTGGGTTGATACAATGCCCGATGCAAAAACAGCACAGGAGTCAGGATTTGCTATTTGAAAAAGATCATGGTTTTTGATTATTTCGCCTTGATTACTGCATGAGTAAAACAGAGCAATTAATGCAAACATTTTCAAACTAACCGATGTCTTCATTACTAATTTGCTTAGGTGAATCTTTATTGGTAACACAGATACAAACATTATTTCGCTGGTGCGAAACATGTTCATTTTCAATTCAAAAAAAAAGTCTTTAAAAAGAACTTAATCAATTTGTCCGAAAAACACAACGTAGTTTTTCCCATGCTTTTTGGCACATTTGGGGCATGTTGTGTACCATAAATACTGTTTCTTATATTTGTATCCTTTTTCTGCCCCAATTCGTTCAAAGTCTTTGTTCCATTTGCCGGTTTCGTTATAAGAACCCTCGTAAACCTTACAGAAGAATTTTCCGCTTAGGGTTATGTTTGTAGCATTAGGAATCTCTTTATCCACTGCTAGGTACAAGTCCATATTCCAGCTCGATGTATGGTCGGATAAGCACAGGTAGTCGGGCATGCTTGAATTTGCTGCCCTAACCTTTTCGTCGAGGCGTTTCATCACTTTACCAAAGCCAAAGGGGATGAACATAATAGTGAAGACTTTATCCTTGATGAACATTTTGCTCTTCCATTCAAGAATTCTTTCATCCCAGTTTGAGGGGTCAATTAAAGGGCAGCAAATTTCTTCGTTTGTGGGATTAGTACTCATTTTGATAGGTTTAAGGGTTATTGTAACAACTCTGTAAAGATAGGTTGATATTTTTACTTTGTCAATTTAATCAAGTGAAATACGTAGTATTAAAATTCAACTTTTTATACAGTTTTCAATGTATAACACTTTGAGCCCATTCCCTTATCTTTACCCAATCCCTAAAATCCCCCTCTGGTGCCTTAACCATTCGCTTTGCGATGAATCTATCGAAGCGTTTTAGCTTGGAATAGTCCATTTTACCAGCAAAGTAGCCTTCGGCAAATGGTGTAACAATTTGGCGTAATGGAACTAGATAGTCTGCAACTTTTTCCCTGTTTTCGGGAGTATCGTCTTTTAGCGTAAGGCAAACAATGAAATAGGCCGTTGGAATGTTTATTAAATCGTTCTTTTGTATTTCAACAAACTTTTTAACCTCGGGGGTAACGTTGCCCATTCGGATTGCGCTTCCAACTATTACAGCAATATAACCACTAAGATTATCAACGTTCTCGATATGTTGAAGGTCAACCCTGAAACCCTGCTGTGAAATTACTGAAGCTATGGAGTCGGCCACCTCAATGGTTGAGCCAGCACGGGTGGCATAAGTAACTAGTACCTTGCCCTTTGCGGAGGATTCATCGCCATAGAATTTGGTTGGCAGAGAAGTCTTTTCTGCCTTACAGCCAGATAATGATAGCGTTAGAAGTAGAATTGTTAGTCTTGTTTTCATTTTTTCATTTTTTTTGGGAACGCAGAGCACACGGATTGAAAGGATTTTCGCAGATTTTTCCCAGTCGTACCCGTCTGACCACCCATGAGCAGTCGAACGGAATAATCTGCGTTCATCTGCAAAATCAGCGTTCCCGATTCTTCGGGACTGCGTTCTATCATTTAATCTCCCTAATTGTTCCCCTCCAGTACTCAAAATCGCCTTGCGGCATGTTCCAAATGGCTGCCACTTCCTTCACAACTCGAATATCGCCTTGCTGCTGATAGCTTCGAATTTCGATGGTGTATGGTTGTAGTTCGTATCCACCCTTGGGTAGTGAGTAGGGGCGTTCGTTGCTTGTGAACCGAATGTAGTCGCCCTGCTCATTGAAGTGGAAAGTGCCTCCAACATCAACCCCCTGATGAACAAAGCGTGCATTTGCTGTATGTTCATCAACCGCTTCCCAATGTATATAAGGTTGAATAGCATACGAAGGAATCAGAAGCACTTCGGCCAAGAGAACAATGGCTGCACCCTGGGCAATTTCAACGTCCGTTTCATCAAAAATCTTAATCATTTTCCCCAGTATTCCATACATGTGACCATGACCATTGTGATATTTATCTCTTCCTTCAAAAGGGATAAAACCAAACATGTTTGCCCGCATATAGGCTAAACGAGAAGGATTATCTGTAAAGTTGTGCTGATAAGTTCGAAGTTTCAACCACTTTTTGTCGGGACTTAGTTTGATATAGCTTTCCAGAAAGCAAACCTCAGCGTGGTTTGCAATGGGTTTGCCAATATACCCGCAATGGTGGAGGTAGCGCTGAACAGGCTCGGGTAGCCTTTTAATATCCTCAAATGTAAATGCTCCTTTTTCTGTTATTGGTTCGGATTTTAAATCGTTTACCTCGTCTATGTATATCTTTTTGGGGAAGTAACACGAACTAAAAAGTGCCATAACTATAATTGTTGTTAGTGTTATTGTTTTCATTTCGTACTAATTATTATTAAATTGAAACATTTCGTAATTTAGCATCGTAATTAAATCATAAACAATTAATATTATACCTGAAATATCACGGTTTTATGGGTTATTAATCCTTATGAACTTTTTAGATCATGATCCTCCTCATTTTCATGTATGGTATGGTGAATTTAAGGCAATTGTTACCATAAAAGAAGGAATAGTTAAAGGCGAAATGCCCCAAAGGGCTCTAAAAATGGTGTTTGAATGGCTTGAGATACATAGGGACGAACTAATGAATAATTGGGAACTTGCACAAAAGGGTAAACCATTACAAAAAATCGAACCTTTAAAATGATTTGCCATGATTCTCGAAGTAGTTAATGCAAAATACATTGATGAGTATAAGATTTTAGTTGAATTCAATAATGGTGAAAAAAAAATAGTTGACTTAAGCCAGCAATTCAACAGAGAAGTTTTCCTGCCACTTAAGGATAAAGAGTATTTCAAAAATTTTTCCATAAAATATAATACTATTGAGTGGGAGAATGGTGCAGACTTTGCCCCCGAATATTTGTATAAAATTGGGAAATAATTAAAATCTTACTCCTAAAAACACCAGTGGAGGAAAGTAAAAGAACTTATTCTCCTTCTCAAATTCCCAGAAGCTCTCGGGCTTATTGCTGCCGTAAAGTCCAAACCCAAAAGGCCATTGAACATTTACGAACATAGGAACACTCCCGATGCTGAAATCGAAGATGTAACCTATTCGGAACTCGTTCCAAATATCGAAGCCAGAATAGTATTTCTTCTCGTTGTACTCCCAAAAATCGTCGTAGCAGGGCCATATCTCGTACTCAACATGCAGATTTTTCCACAGGTAACGTCTGTAGCCCAATATTAGCGCAGGAGAATTGGTTTCTCCAATTCCTTCAAATTTAATATTCATATAGGATAACCCAGTTATTAGTTCATCTTTAGCCGTAAGTTTGTATGTGTAATGTGCACCCCAAATACCAAATGGAGGCGATACAGGGCAAAAGTCGATGGTGTGTCGATACTTAATTTCCGTTTGTTCGTTGTTTTTTTGTGCTTGAGCGTTGGTTATAGCTAAACCCAATAGCATTAAAAGAAATATTTTTTTCATTTTTTTCATTTTTTGGAACACGGATGTCGCGGATTTAGCTGATTTTCACAAAATTTTTAGTATTATAAAAAATCTTATCTGCGTTAATCCGTTCAATCTGCGTCATCCGCATTCTATTTATTTAATTCATTTACCAATTCCCTAATTTTTTTCTCATCAATCTTCGAAACGTTTTGGGTAATTCCCGAAACCTTTTTCACAATAAGCTTTTCCAGGTAATTCATCTTTTCAAATAAAAACTCTCCGCCTACACATTTTGAGACGATTGCGTGCTTGCGAAGCAGCTCTGGAAAGGCATTGTTGAACTCATCCTCAAAACCAGGCTCGTTCATCCCGCACATGAAAAGCGCAACACGCTTTTGTAGAAGGGCTACCATGTTCTGCTTACAGTATTTTTTTACCCTGCCCTGCATCTGCCCAGCATGGATTGATCCTCCAATAACAATCTGCTCGAACTGGCTAAGATCAATTAGCTTAGAGGTTTTCAGGTTGAAAAGCTGGGCGTTGTTGCCCATTTCGTTCTTAATCTGTTGTGCAATCCGTTCGGTTGTACCGTGGCTGCTTGCATAGATAATTGCTGTTTTCATTGTTTTTGGATTTGGGTTGGAACGCAGATGACACAGATTAGGCAGATATGTGCGAATTTTTCATCTTTAATATCTGTGTTAATCTGTTATATCAGCGTCATCCGTGTTCTATTAATATTGATAAATAATACCATACTTAATAAATGCTGTTCCGGGTATTTCAAAATCAGTCCGATTGTAAAAATCTTCGTAGGCTTGAGTTCCTCGGTAACCATCAATGAAGAGACCTAACTTTGCCCCATTCTTCAATCTAATTGGGGTTGTTGAGAATCCCATTGTTGCGCCGTAGCTAAAGCTGCTGGTGTTGTAACCAGGCAAATTACCGTTTCCATCGGAAATTGAGAATAGATTGATCTGTGCTACATAACCGACCTTAATTTGAAACAAACCCTCGACATGATTTTTCTTAAAAAGACCAAAACAATACGTAATTGGTATCATGAATTGGGTTACACCCAGTTTGCGATCGCCATTAAAACCGTTTGCTCTATCATTGTATGTAAATGTTTGGCTGTTGTGCATGAGGTCAACACCAGATTCAATTGCATTCCTTTTTAGGGGGAGAATAACCTTTCCACTGGCGTTAACACCTCGGCTTGTAGCACCCGAAAAGGCGTCGACCTCGGTGTTTGGAATTACAGATAAGTCGGTGTTATCAACCACGCCACCTTTGTTTGTTCCAACTTGAATACGAAGAACAGGATGCCAATCTCTTTTCTTTGTTGTAATGCTTGAGGTTTTACATCCCATTAGAAAGACTAAAAAGCTTAATCCTACTATTATTCTCTTGCTTCTCATTTTTTTTCCCGATTTGTTTGCACAAAGGAACTACTACTCCAAACGGGAAGCGTCTCAACTTCTGTTTTTGGGGTCTCAACTTATAAAGAAAGGGGTCTCAAAAAAACTTGAGACCCCTTTCTGCCTGTCAAATAGACTGTTAGACTTACAACTCTATTGTCATTATATTAAGTCTATAAATAAAACTCTACACCCCTGCATTATTCGAAAACTTATTATAGTACTCACTAGGAGTTGAGCCAACAACCTTTTTAAAAACTCGGTTAAAGGTGGCTTTGGAGTTGAATCCGCTGTTGTAGGCGAGACCTATTAGCGTAAGGCTCTTGTTTTGAGGCAGTTTACAAAGCGATTTAAATTCTTCGATACGATGATGGTTCACAAAATCGAAGAAGTTCATATTTAATCGTCCGTTAATTACACCAGAAAGGTAGTCAGGACTAATGCTCAACTCATCACTCAATGAACTTAACGTAATATCTGGGTTTAGGAATGGCTTCGATTCTTTCATGTAGCTGAGAAGTTTTCTAACAAATGTCTCCTCTTCTGAAGCAAGGGGCGATTTATCATCGGGTATTGATAGGGTTCGTTCAATATCAATGCTAATAGAATCGGATGTGAACACATTGCCTTGTTTCAACCCAAAAAAACCAAGAATAATAATGAAAGTAGATACAATACTATATCCAAAAATCTGTAACGATTCGTAGCTCATCATTTCAAAAAGGGCGTCCGCAATGTACAAAATGCTAATTGTGGCATAACTAATTAGAGACGAAATCAAAAAGAAGTGTAACCAACGTAAGTCGATGGTGTCAATTCTGGAGAAGAATGATTTTATCATCTCACGGTACCTTTTTATTAGAGCTATTCCCCAAATGGTGTATCCAATATTTGAAGTCGCAATCATGCCAATTATAAGCGGGAAGATGATGTCGTGCCTAAACTGCTCGGAAGCATCTATGGTAATTTTATGGTCGTCAGGTTGAAAGTAGTGGCGAGCTGCTACTAAAGCAAAAACTAAAATGAAAGGTAAAGAAAGTAGTAAGTAAGCTGGTTTAAATCTAAACTGTTGTGTTGTAAGCGATTTGATGTAGAGCCAAAGAAGAGGACCTATTAGAAGAATTGGTGGTACTGATGAGCTTATCAGGATAGGGTAGGGGTACCCATTCTTTCGGTTTACGATTTCAAGGTAAGCAAGCAGAATTGTAACTGCCGAAACAGAAAGGTATGTCGCTAAGATAATGTCGGAATTACACCTAAGCCGCTTTGTTAGCAGTAGAAGAGCGAGAAGTATCGACTGAAATGCGGCTATTACAAGAACAAGTTCCATTAATTAATCCTGATTTGCCTACTTAAAAAATGTGAACGAAAGCATGTCAGCATAAAGGTTTGAGTGTTCACCATAGCTTTTTTCAACTTTTCTTTCAGAAAGTTTATAGGTAAATCGTTCACCCTCTTTCCTTGAAAAAACGATGAAAAACTCATTTTTATCATCTTCTCGCATTAGCACCTTAGCCATGCTTGAAGTACCCTCCACAGAAAAGTCGAAATGGCAGATAGGGCATAAAAAGTCAAACTGCTCTCCCTGCTCAATGCTGTATGAAGGGTGAATCAGGTACGTGTACTCCCCAAGTTTGGAACTTAGAAGCAATAATCCTCCAGCCCAACCCTTTTTTTTAATTGTAAATATAACCTTGTCGTCCACGCTCAGGTATCCCCGGCACTTTGGACATAAAAAATCTGCTTTCATGGTGTTGTGCATTTGGGGTTAAACGTTGTTTTATCTATTATTCGTATTTCCACCAAATTTGTTCCAAATAATATGCTCGATTTTCGATAAAATAATAACTTAACCCATTAGTGTCTAGCTTACGAGCTAACGTTTTGTGCTATATACCATCAACCCTTTAATAATATTCTTAGCATTTTGCCAAAGCAATTCTTGCGCCCAAGGGAAAAACGAACTACTCCATCTTTGAGGATGAACTGTAATCATTATTTTTTGTGGTAAAATATTACTGCCTGCTGCTCTAAATAATTGGTCTGTTGAGGCGAAGCGAAGGCCAACATTATCCCACTTTTCTTGTTGAGGCATCTTGTCGCGAATGCTAACCCTATGCCCGTCCCATCGTCGCCCTGTATCGGTTAGGTAGAAGAACTCGTTGAAGTCGATGTCGAAGTAGGGTTCGCCAATAATCCCAAGGTGCCTGTAATCGTATTTCTGCCAAATTTCCCTATTATCGTACTTCGATTTTGGGCTACCGTGCATGCAGATGGTTTTGATATCGGCAATTTGCCTGAAAGTTTCGAGATTTTTTACGAATAATTGGTATGCCTCACTGACGTTTCCATGTCCGTCAGAAGACGGACGATGGAAAGTCTTCTGCGCCACAGTGTCCATTGTTTCGTAGTGATACCCAACCTCATGCCCAAGGCTGGCAATCTCTTTGATGATCTTGACGTTAAAACTTTCTGGCACAATTCGGAAGTAGTAGCTCCCCCTTATGCCTAATCCATGTTCAATTTTCGCTGTTACCAGCGAGTTGTGGGGCTTTAGGTCAACGTCGTGGCGAAGGATAATAAGGAGTGCGGAGTTGGAAGGTTCGGGTTGTGAATCCTGTGTGATTGATGATTGCCCCGACACCAACCCTTCGTGTACTGCTGAACTGAATGATTGTTTTTGCTTTAGGTAATCGTAAAAGGTAACGAATTTGTACCCCTTATCCTGTAAGGTTTTGAGCAGTAATCGGTATTTCGAGAGGGTGAAGTCCATTTTTTCAAACGTCTTTTTGCGTTTCTTGACACTTTTTCATATGACTTTTTGTGTTTCGTTACATTTTTTCAAAGGACTTTTTGCTGCTCATCGTGTATTAGCTTAATAATTGCGCTGGCTGTTCGGTTGCCAATGCCCTCTATTTCGGTCAATTTGTCGATGTTTGTTAAGAAAAACTTGTTTAGTGAGCCGTACCCATTAAGGATTGCCTCGGCTCTTTTTCGTCCCACACCGGGTAGATTCTGAAGAATCTGCAATTTCTGTTTCTTCTTGTTGCTCTTTTTGGCCTTAACGTTATGATTGTAAATCCGATGCTCAAAGTTCTCATCGTACCTCTCCAGTTGCCGTCCTGCCATGATCATTAGCTGAAGGGTCTCCTCGATGCTGTGAGAGCGAAGGATGGGAATCCCCAGAAAAACAGAGATGTGAACCAATGCGCCCTGCACGGCTTCTCGCCTCATCTGCGATACTTGAATATCATCGCGCACCCCCTCAAGGATGAGGATGTATGGGGTATTTCGGTTTATCAGTCGGTACGACTGGCGGAAAAAATGACCACTCTTGATGGATCCCAAGAAGTCGGGAAGGGTTTTGCGCTCAAAGACAATTCGGTTGTTGATGCAGTAATCGCCAAAATCTAAGGTTTTTACAACAACCTCAATTTCCAGAATTTTTTCGGCAAGGGTAACAATACCAGAGCGTTGCTCGCGGTGGTCGATGGTTAAAATCATTCTTGGAATTTATCATACAATAAATTAATGTTTTTCTCTTGATTATCCAAGAAAGCCCAGAGAGTAGAATATCTTTCCTTCATGCTAGATAACTTTTAGTCCCTTACTAATGATTGTTTCAGCAAAGTTACATCTTTCTATCTCAATTATATTAACCATTCTTGGGAGCAACATATTCAGCCTGGAAAGTATAGTGAAAAAGTTTTCGTTGTCGATTCCCCTAACGGCGATATCGACATCTGAATGTTGATGGAATTTATAGGGAACTATCAATGAGCCAACTACGTATGCCTCTTGGACGGGAAACTCGCCAAAAACCTTCTGCATCGCAGAAATAGTTTCCGCAAGCACCTTCTGCCTATCCTTTTCGAGGGCCTCCCTTTTCTCCCTATAGATTTTTTCGATTAGCTCAGTTGAGAATGGCATTGTTTGAAGCAATATAAAATATTGGTAAAGTTACTAAAATATCATTTTGTAAAAACTATTCTAGAAAAAACAAAAAACCTGCGAACGGGGCAGGTTTTTTTTGTTGAAAAGAGTTGTGTTATCAGTGATGAGCGATGAGTAGTGAGAGGTGAGAGGTGAGAATCTTACTACTTGCAGAATTTTTCTGGAGTGTTTATCATGAAGATCAGCATTTTCCGCACTACTTCGTACCCCACATAAAATGCTTATGGGTGACTTCATCGATATACTGACAATCCTTCGAGAAATGGAAATAAATCTTGGTTTATAAGTCCGCGACGTGGTGAATGACGAAAAATTAAACGAGAAGAAATCTGTCCTTACTTTTTCCCTTCCATGAAAAAACCTGCCCGATGGCTGCCGATGGCAGGCGGGGTAACAAAAAAATCACCGCTACCAGAGCGTTCTCTTGAACCCTCTGAATGCGGACTTGGGAATATAGGCTGGAGCCTGACAGGATATGTACGACCGAGGCAGGAGCCTCGTCCGAACAGGGGTGTGGCTAGCGGTTGGGGTTTCTTTTCGGGTTATTGATTTTTATTGGATCTTGACGAGTATCAAATACATCGGTTATTAAAACACCTTCTTTTACTTTCTTATATACAATTTTGTAATTGTTATTAACTAAATATCTGTGTACTTCTTGAAGTTGTAATAAAGTTTCTTCTATTTGTCCTAATTCTGGATGATTAGTTAGTTGTCTTGTAGCCTTAAAAATATTTTCTTTAATTCTTTGCGCAACGGACTCGCTAGCAACCTCTTTGTAGTAATCATAAATATCTTTGAGTGTTTCAGAGGCAAATTCTGACCAAATAACTTTCATTAGATTACCACCTTTGCGAATCAATTTCTAACTGTTCTTGAGTTTTAAATTTACCTGCAAGGTAATCCTTATTAGATTTTTTAGCTCTTTCTATTAATTGTTTCTCTGTAAATGGCTTAAATGCCTTTCCCTTGGTATCTTTAGCTTTAAAGATTGTCCGTTCAATTTCTCTAAACACATCTTCATCTTGAAGATGTATTAGATATTCTATGGCGTTTAGCTTTCTGGTTTGTAAATCCATAACATTTACATTTTGTTGCTCAAATATACTAATTAACTATATGCTTAAACGAATATTATGGTATTTTGTTCCAATCAGTTTGCCGTTTACTCTATATTCTCTAAGCAATACGCTCGCCTTCCCCTCCCTGATGCCTGCCTTCGAAAGGTAAATTTCCATGACTCGTCAGAAAAAACCCTGACGTGAAAATGGAAAGTCTTTTTCCTCTCTCTTTCATCTTCTCAACTTCTCCCCTCCTCACTATCCTACCTTCGGTATCATGCTCATTTTCTCCCCTTCCTACCAAAGATAGGCAAACTCAGTACTCAGTTCTCCTTCCCATCGTTCAGTGCTGCAATACACAACTAATGCCTTAATATCGCCTCCAAACACCTCTCGGCGGTGTGACCATCCCATAGCTCTGGGCGAACGGGATTGCGTTTCTTTGTTATAGCGTTTAGGTATTCGTTTCTTATTCTTTCTACATTGTTGCCAACCAATACACTTGCTCCGCCATGCTCGGTTAGGGTAACAGGACGCTCGGTGTTCCAACGTAAGGTTAGGCATGGTGTACCCAAAATAGTACATTCTTCCTGCAAACCGCCGCTATCGGTTAGCATTACCTTTGCCCCCATATTCAGTCGAAGCATCTCGAGGTAACCGATTGGTTCAAGAAGAATTAGGTGTGGATTGTCATAAACCTTTTCGTAAAGACTAAACCTTTCGAGTTGTTTACGGGTACGAGGGTGAATGGGCCATATAAGGGTGTAATCCTTCGTAACCTCTTCTAGCAGAAAATGAACCAATGGCTCGAGTACCTCCTTGTTGTCAACGTTGGAGGGGCGGTGGAGGGTCATCACGGCATACTGTCCTTCGGCAGGAACTGCCGACTTTATGCTATTGCCCGAAATCAAGTTTTTGTCAATAACCATCCCAATGGATAAGGACTTTGCCTTGATTCTGTTGGCTTCGAGGGTATCGATCATAATGTTTCCAACAAAAACAATTCGACTCTCCTCGGTTCCTTCTTTTCTTAAATTCTCCGACGACAATCTATCGGGTGTAAGCAGTAAATCAGAAAGCCTATCGGTAACCAGACGGTTCACCTCTTCGGGCATAGTGATATCACCACTGCGTAAGCCTGCTTCTATGTGGCAACATTTTACCCACTCCTTTTTTGCTGTCACTGAACCTGCAAGGGTTGCGTTTACATCACCAACAACCACAACCCAATCGGGCTTATGCTGCTGCAATACTTTTTCGAACTCAATCATGGTTTGTCCAACCTGCTGGGCGTGAGTACCAGAACCTATACCAAGATTAATATCGGCCTGCGGAATATTAAGCTGCTCAAAGAAGGTTTGGGACATCCGATCGTCGTAGTGCTGACCAGTATGAACTAGAATGTGCTGAATGGATTGTTTTGCCGATTTGTTGTGCTCATTTATGGCGTGAATGAAAGGGGCGACCTTCATAAAGTTTGGTCGTGCGCCAACAAGTGATATTATTTTCATTAAACTACTACTTTTAATTATTTACCTGCCTACCGCAGGCAGGCTCGCTCCCACAACCCAACAGCAAATCCTACTCGTGATTGCATGCAATAAAAGCTGAGATAATATTTTTTAACAACAAGCATGAAAGGTTAATAAAAGTGAGTTAGGCACCTACGCGGGAAATGATTCTCATTTCTAACTATTTATCAATTGGTTCAGTTTATTGATAACAATATCTTTTACCTTCCTTGACCTGTTTAGGTCTGGTGATTTTTTTCTTGATTTTAATAGATGATTAACTAAATCATCTGAATCTCTTGAAAAAAACATTTCACCTTTATTGATCATACTTCTATCGACTGCTAAAAGATCAGCTCCAGCATAAAAAGAAAGGGATGGAACACCAAGACAAGCCGCTTCGCGTGCAAAAGTACCAGCACCAGTGAGCACACCAATGGAAAAATATGCTGCATCCAGACCATTAATCGGTTTTGGTGGAATATAAATATTCGATAAACCCCTAGCATAATCTTTATCAAAAGAGTATCTCGGAAGAAATAGTACATTATAACCTTTTTCAGTAAGCCTTTTCAGTAAAAAAGGTGTAATTGATTTTACCTTCCCGTTTTTAATATAATTTGCCATAATATTCTCGGGTCTAACAACTACATATTCTTTAAATGGCAAATCCTTTGAAAATTCAGGGTTGGGTTCATAGTCAGCTAGGTATATATCTTCCTTATAGCCTGGGTATTGAAAGAGCTTCTTGTTTATTATACCCTGCTTGGTTAAAACTTTGGTGGGTATTGCGTCGGGGAAGAAAGAAAAATCCACAAATCTTGAGTATGTCCATTGTTTTGCCTGATCATTATCGCCAAAAGCTATTGAGTACTTCCTTTTCAAGAACGATTTCCAAATTGCACTCTCGCTTCCACACGAGATGCTAATATCGTAGGGAATGTTGGCATGATAAACCATTAAGAATCTTTTCAATAAACCGACTCCCTTCCCAAAAAGATTTCCACCAGTATGACTCCCAAAAATTGTAAAGTTTTCCCCTATTTTCTCCTTGAGTAAAGTCTTTGTTTCAGAAAAGTCCCTTGCAGAAAAATTAAATGTATATTCCTCGTTTACAGCAAGATTGTTGTAAATCGCCAATAAAAAATGA
>CAYZSD010000028.1:0-28216 GCA_964481075.1 uncultured Rikenellaceae bacterium
TCATTCGCAAACTTCCACACCAACTTGTGGAGTCGTTTAAATCGACCCTAGATGAGGTTCGAGAAGCAGACATCCTTCTTCATGTGGTTGATATATCACACGCTGCCTTTAACGATCAAATTGCAGTAGTTAACCAAACCCTTCACGAACTGAAAGCCGATGAAAAACCTATGCTATTAATCTTCAACAAAATAGACGTATATTCTTGGGCTGAGAAGCAAGAGTTTGACCCAATGCCTTCATCGTCTGAAAATGTTAGCTTAGATGAGCTTAAACGAACATGGATGGCCAAAGCAAATGCACCATGTGTATTTATTTCAGCAAAACAAAAAGCAAATATCGATGAATTTAGGGGCATATTGTACGATATAGCAAGTAGCATACACAAAAAACGCTACCCCTTCAACAACTTTTTGTATCACATCTAAATCAATGCTATTCCCCCATAAAATACATAGATACATCTTTCTTTTTGCTCTTGCTCTCATAGCAAGTAGCCTCCCCTTATCTAGGTACACCCTTTCCGTTGGCATAATTATGCTTGCAATAAACTGGCTCATTGAGGGCCGTTGGGACCAAAAAACTCAGATCATTGCTAAACACAAATCACTACTAGCCTTCCTGTTGATTTACGCTACATACCTAGGAGGAATGATTCATACAAGCAACATGAGTTATGGTTGGCAAGAACTTCAACAAAAATTGCCTCTTCTATTTTTCCCTTTGGTTTTCTCCACATCAGATGAACTGTCAAAAAAAGAAACATTTATTCTATCAATGCTGTTCTGCGCAGCAGTAATTATTGGTTCCTTTTATAGCACGTTTTTATTTATCAGCAACTATTGGTATGGAGGGAGTAATGTAAGAAGCATTTCTCCTTTTATTTCTCATATACGTTTTGCATTAATGGTAAATCTTTCCATCTTTATCAGTGGATATTACTTCTTCCGAAAACCTACTTTTTTAACCTCAAAATATCGTTTTGTATTGCTGTTTTCAGCGATTTGGCTTGCTTCGTACCTTTTTGTTCTTCAATCTCTCACTGGTTTTGTAGTTTTTGTTTTCTCTCTCCTTCTAACTCTAATAATTGTTATAGTAAGATCGAACAAGCTGTTTCTAAAGGTTTCATCATTCTCAATAATATCCTTAATTGTCTTATTCTCTGCTGGGTATGTTTTTTTTAAATCAAAGGATTACTTTCATAGAAGAGAGGTTGTTGACCTATCAAATTTACCCCTCAAGACCTCGAATGGCTATAACTACTCCCATGAAACCGATTACATACAATACGAGAATGGTTATCTGGTTTGGATAAATATTTGCTGGCCAGAACTTGAAAAGGAATGGAGTAAATCGAGCGAACTACCCTTTTATGGGAAGGATAAACTTGGTCAAAACCTTAGATTTACCCTTATTCGTTATATGACATCACTAGGTCTGAAGAAGGATTCAACCGGATTCTCTCAACTTGATGATGTGGACATAAAAATGGTTGAATCTGGTGCAACCAGCGTGGTATTTCGTGAGAAAAAGTTTGGTATATACCCAAGATTATACCAATTACTATGGGAAATTGACCAGTATATTCATTTCAATCAAATCAGTGGAAGCCCATTTATTCAGAGATTGGTATATCTTAAAGCTGCATTATACAACATTTCTTCAAATTTTTGGTTTGGGGTTGGAATTGGCGACTATGAAACTACTTTTAAGAAGTACTACAGCGAAAATGTTCCTAACCTAAGCTCCCGTTACTATAGAATTGCCCACAATCAATTCCTAACTCATTGGTCAGCAGTTGGTTTAATTGGCTTTTCGATTTTTGTTTTTGCTTGGTTTTTCCCTTTCTTTTGGCAAAAATTGTACCTTGAGTATCTTCCAACGCTCTTTTTGGTTATCATAACTCTGTCGATGCTCAATGAGGATACTTTTGAAACACACATTGGGGTCTCGTTTGCGGCATTCTTCTACTCGTTCTATATGTTCTCAAAGAAAACCGATAACTAAAGGATGCGAGTTCACAGCGATTTTTTTCAACGTGATGTCCTTGATGTTGCTCCCGAACTTTTAGGAAAAAAAATCATACGATGCTTTAGCCCAAACGATTACTCTGAGAATATTATTACGGAAGTTGAAGCATATAGGGGCGAGGTCGATTTAGCCTGCCATGCCAGAAAGGGCAAAACAAAACGAACCCAAGTGATGTATGCAGAAGGTGGAGTTGTTTACGTGTACTTAATTTATGGCATTTTCTGGATGCTCAATTTTGTTACGAGTAACGAAGACAACCCTCAAGCAATACTAATCAGAGGATTAGATACAATAAATGGTCCAGGAAGATTATCGAAGCTACTTAAGATTGACGGGTCTTTCTATGGTGAAGATTTAGCCAATTCAAACCGCTTGTGGATAGAGGATAACGACATAAAAACACATGTTTTTTCGGGGCCACGAATTGGTGTTGACTATGCTGGTGATTATTGGGCATCAGTTCCCTGGCGTTTCTGGATTAAGCCTTAATAGTTCGTCGTAAGGATTTCCTTTCAATCCAAGTGCAACACCAAACGCTGGTTCAGTTTTATACCCCCTTCCTTTTAAACTTATTATTGTTTGCCTGAGAGGCTCTCCATATTGTTTAAGCAATTGGTACTCTATTAACATGTGTCGATATGCATTCTGCTGTAAAGTTGGAATGTCCTGACCAAATATTTCTATTTCAAAGCAACCAACTCTAAACTTTGCTACAATTGCAATACTTCCATTTATTCGCTTCTCTTTTATCATAAAACCCTTCAGAGGAGCAAAACAATCATTCAAAACTCTGATGAAATCTTTCTTACAAGAAAAGTAGCATATTATGTCTAAATCGCTTGTTTCAATATCAATTTCAATAGGAATAGTGCCAACCAGAATAGGGTCAAATACTCTAAGCGCAGACAATATATTATTCTTACCCAAAGTATTGTATGCCAGTTGCTGT
Organism: uncultured Rikenellaceae bacterium; assembly: GCA_964481075.1. Lineage (GTDB taxonomy): Bacteria > Bacteroidota > Bacteroidia > Bacteroidales > Tenuifilaceae > MWFE01. The sequence continues at coordinate 2,981 of CAYZSD010000028.1, forward strand.
TTTGTATTGCCTTTTTTAAGATACTCTATGCTTAAAAAGTCCACACTACATGGTTAAATTACAACATTATATTGTTTGTTCTTTAATGAGATATTCGCATTGGCTTCCACATTCAATTATCTATTGATGAAACCTATTAAGCAGAATTTATCGATACTCTTCATTTCCATCGGAATACTTTGCGAATCTTCCTTTTTCCGGTGCATGAACATTGTCGTATCTTGGCCAGGGCCATCCACCAAACTGACTCTTTCTGTAATCAATAATAGCCTGCTGAATTTCATCAAAGCTGTTCATGACAAAAGGGCCATGCTGAACAACTGGCTCATTTATTGGCCTACCTTGAAGTAGTAAAATATAAGCATCCTTCTCACCATTTTCAATAATTACTGGTTGATCAGCCAGAAGCTCGATAGAATTATAGTTTTCAATACTAATCCCAGCAATTTTTATCTCTGAGCCTTCGTAAAAATAAATCGTTCTATTAACAAAAGTTGATGCAGGGGGTATTGTCCAACTACCTTTTGCTTCCATTTTAATCAACCAAATGGCCACTTCATTTTCTGGAAAAGCAGCCCATGAGTCGGGTGCAGGAGCTAGTGCATCGACTTCTCCCATCTTCCCAGCAATTACCGAGATTCTGGTTTGTTTTCCTATACTATCTTTGGCAGTAACATTAGGAATATCCTCGGCCCATAACATCTTGTAAAAGGGATTGGAAAACTTCCTCTCACTTGGGAGGTTAAGCCATATTTGGAATAGTTCCAATGTATTTGGCTTGTCCGTTGAAATCAGAGGAAACATCTCGGAGTGTTGCAGGCCTGCCCCTGCTGTCATCCATTGCACGTCACCAACACTATATCTTCCTGAGGCTCCATGTGAATCGGAATGATCAACAAACCCCTTTAAAACAATGGTTACTGTTTCGAAACCTCTATGGGGATGTGCAGGGAAACCTGGGATGGTATCACCATGGTACATCCTCCATCCATCTTTAGGAGTGAAATCTTGCCCTAAATTTCTCCCTTTGAGGTTAGCATCTGGCCCCATAAATCCATTTCCCTTGGGATAATCGTCATTATGATGAACGCAAAAGAGGAAAGGATTACTTGTTTCCCATGTAAACCCTAACGGTTTTACGTTTTTCACTAACTTGTTGTACATAAATAAATTATTTATAGTTTTGAAAATTAAAATGTCTTGAAACTAAGGTTTTAACAGCTATTTTGTGAACTTATGACCTCCCAGTATTTTCGAAACTGTATTTTTTAAGTCAATCCAAACACTGTCAGGCATTTTTGGGCCAATGTGTTCAATCACCTTTCCAGATAATACGGCACCAATCTCGCCGCAAAAATCCAGAGAAAGGTTTTCCGATAAGCCGTATAAAAAGCCCGATGCATATAAATCTCCAGCACCAGTAGTATCTATGCAATTTGCTTTAACAACACCAACTTTATAAACTTGATTATTGCTTTTGATCATAGAGCCTGCCGCACCAATTTTGACAACAGCTATATCAACCAGCTCTGAGAGAATTCCTAACGAGTCCTCAGGTGATTTCCCAGTAAAGGCTTTTGCTTCTTCTTCGTTAGCAAAAATGATATCGACGTAGTTCTCAACCATTTTCCACAGAAAATCTTTGTTCGCCTCAACTACATTAAAGCTGGCCAGATCGAGAGAAACTCGAATTTTCAATTGCTTTGATATTTCTAATGCTCGCTGGATGAGCGCATGATTCTGCACCAAGTAGCCCTCAATGTGCAAGCAGTCAAAACCATCAAACATCTCGTACGTCAGATCGTTTGGCGAAAGCTCAATAGCAGCACCAAGGTTAACAGCAAATGTTCTTTCTGAGTCGGGTGAAACTAAGGCGAGAGCTTTCCCTGTTGCCGTGGTACTGACAAGTAGCTTAGGATTTATTTTGCTATTAATCATGTCGTTACGAAAGAACTCTCCCATCTCATCGGAACCAATTTTTCCAATAAAAGAAGTTGCTACCCCTAACTTTGACAATCCATTAATGGTGTTTGCTGCACTACCTCCGGCTGCAATTTGTTGGCGAAGTCCTTTTGTAGTATCAATAGCACTAATCATGGTCTCACTACTCACAAGCTGCATACTTCCTTTAGGAAGATTTAGGCGTTTGAGGGTCGAATCGCTTTCAAGGGTTGTCATTATGTCAACCAATGCATTTCCAATTCCTAGAATTTTTTTCATAGCAATCAATAAAAAAATTAAACCTATTTAGTTATCTCTCTCATTTTCTGAGACAAAACTCAGATATTGAATCATAAAAAAAATCAAATAAAAAATTTGTTAGAAAAATAAAACCTTGTATATTTGCAGTCGCAAAAAATTCCTCATTAGCTCAGTTGGTTAGAGCACCTGACTGTTAATCAGGGGGTCCTAGGTTCAAGTCCTAGATGAGGAGCCAAATCAAAACCACTTACATAAATTATTTGTGAGTGGTTTTTTTATTTATTGCTATGCTTCTCCTAAAAAATAAGAGGCTTCTCTAGTAGGAAGCCCCAAATATCTTAAGTGAAATACACTAAATAACTACTCCACAGTCTCAACAAGTGAAAGCAATCCGACAGCCAAACCGGGCTTTCCCTCCCTAAAGTTAAAGAAAAGGTGATATGCACCAGTTTTTGTACAAATATAATCGATTGAAGGATAATCTTTTCCACTGGCAACTACATAGGTAGTAGCTAGAAGCCTGTTGTTGTCAAGAAGTTGAAGAACTACTCTACCTTCAAAATCCTTTGAGTTGCAAACAGAAAACCTATACTTTATCCCTTTCTTAAGGATTACTGAGAATCTTTGGGTGGGCGGGGGATCTCCAGCATCAAGACGAATCGTAAAGTCCTTAAGGAAGGTAGCGTCTTGAGCAATCATCCCGCAAATTTCAATTAAATCATCCTCGCTTTGGGCTTTTGATTGAAAAGCTGAACAACAAAGGATTAATGACATTAAAAGGAAAATGCTGGTATTTTTCATAACTAAAAAAGTTTCTTTAATTTAGTTTTCTAATAAATTGTTTCTTACCTTTTGAACCTTCTTGATGATGCTCTTAAGGGTTTCATCGGACATGATTATGGTTTGAGTGTCGTTCTGTTGGAATGTAAGCACTCCATTCTTTTCAACAGGTATTGGTTCGCCATACTCGTAAGTTATTCTCACGTCCTTATATAGGGCTTGAATATCCTCAAAATCCTGAATTAATCTGGCGATATTCGGGTCGCGTTTGTAGTTATTAAGCAATAGCATCAGGCTGCTCATAATAATTTTCTGCTCGCCTATGGTCTCGTTTATTCTTGGATTCTTGGCATCCTGAGCGACACGTGTTGACAGGTATAGGCCTTCAATCCAGACTCCAGCAATAATAACAACACTAAGGTGTGCTCTATTGGTTTCGCGAAGATAGTTGTCAATCCTGTTAAAACTTTGCTGTGAGATAAGCATCAGTGAGTCTAGGTTCTCGCGGTTTGTAGCTATTCGGCTAAGTGTACTAAAATCGAAAAATTGACCAACTTGAAGCCCATCGGCAAGTGTTTTTATGGTTGTAATGTAGTTGATAACCATTGATGTCCTTTCATACATGTTAATGTATCCAAGGTCGGCGCCATAAATTCCCAGTCCTATTGCTTTCTGAAAGTTGGTATTCAGGTTATTTGATAGTTTAGTGGGTGCAATATAATCACGGTTAAAGGGTATCTTAAGCCCTTTAATAAGTGCGGCTGTTTCAACAGGTGATGAAACGTTTTGAATCATGTCGTCAATTACCTCCGAAGCTATTTCTAAAGGTTTCTCGTCAAAAATATCTTCAGGAATATCGAAGTCCCCGCTTAGATTCCTGTCAGAGCTAAAGAACTTACAGGAGGTAAATAATAGTGTAAATATCACTAAGAATGTGATGCTCCTAAGCATAGTAGTTACCTATTAAATGATAAAAAACGCAAAAAACTTGAAAAGTAAAGGTATGAAAAAAAATTATTTCTTGAATGATGGCAAGCTAATTTTACCAAAAAACTCAATAATTTTTTTCAATGATTCAAAATATAGGGTGATGTAAAGAACGGCTGTCATTAGCCAAATAAAACAAACATTGAACCAGAAGGTATCATAATACTTGCCAAGGAAGTGCTTACGAGGAGCAAGGAAGTGGGAACGATAATCGAGTTTATACCTAGGTATTGGGTCACGATAAACGGGGTCATACTGTTGAACTAACTCCCCTTTGTACTGTAGTATCTTATTCTTTTCAAATATTTTCATTGCCAAATCAGCAATACTTTCATTATGGTAAGCCCTTCTTTTAGCTTCGTAAAGCTGGGGATTTGTGCTTACCAAATGTGAAATAAGCTTATCTCGTTTTTGGTTAGCTGCTTGAAATATTTTACTATAGTGTTTTTTTAGCTCATCGAGGTAATCGATTGTTGAGTAAGCTACCTCAAGGTCAAAGCTATTTATATTCAATTTATCAAGGTATCTATATGGTATTCCTGGAGCCATGAAGTTTGTTTCCTTGAATAAAGAGTTGTAAAGGACCTGAAGATTGTCTCTTAACTTTTCGTTAGATTTATTGTTGTTCGAATTATCAATAAGCTCAATTGATTCGGTAAGAATTTTCTCTAATTCAGGGATATAGTAAACGGTTTTATAATCGGCATTGCGTTCAGCTTTTTCTATATCGTAAAAGTACTTATGAAACTCATTGTCCTTAAACTGATGGACAACCAGAGCTTCATATCCCCATTTAGTTACCATAAACTCGGCAATTAGCGGAACCCGGCCAAAGCTACCCACTGTCCTGTTAAGCTTCTCAAAGGTGAACATGGCACCGGAAAGAACCATCATGGGTATCATTAGCAGTGGGATTACAATATAAATAGTAACTGCTGAGTTGAATGTTGCTGATATATTTAGGCCAAGCATGTTGGCAAAGACTGCCGTAGAGAAAAGAACTAACCAGTACTCGAAGTTCATGCCTCTAAGTTGAAGTATTCCATTTGCAATCAAAATGAAGGTAATAGATTGAATTGCAGACAGTACAAATAGGATAAAAATTTTGCTGGAAAGGTATGAGGTTCGGCTAAGGTTAAGGAAGGCTTCCCTCTTCAGAATCTTCCTGTCACGAAAAATCTCTTCGGCACTAACAGTTAAACCAATGAAAAGCGCAACAATTAGCCCCATAAAGATGTAAATGGGAATGTTCTCGTTTTCCCTAAAAATATAGATGTCGGAGTTAGGATCTGCAATATAGCGTATTACAAAGGCAAGAATAAAACCCAGAATGGGTGTTTCAAGTAAATTAAGGACAATATATTGGGTGTTGCTTATTTTCGAAAGAAAATCGCGGGTTGTGTAGATAAAGAACTGGTTTATTCTTGAAGGGATATTTAATGATTTGGGAGGTGCCTCCTTTTCATCTTCAAGTTCTTTAAGCTTTATGTTTTCCCTAAAATAATCCTCCCACTTTGGTGGAGAAACCTTCCGTATTGGGGTGTAGCGACCAAATTCGTCAACTACCTTTGCTTCTATTATATTAAAAATAAGTTCGGGGTTAACATTTCCACAAGTAGGACACTCACCTTGTTCGCTATTAATCTGCATGTCAATCCGCTTGAAGTACATGACGGCTTCAACTGGGTTGCCATAGTAAATCATGTAACCTCCGGTATCGAGAATCATCATGTTATCGAACATCTTGTAGATGTCAGACGAGGGTTGATGGATTACCACAAAGATGAGTTTACCCTTCAGTGTAAGTTCTCTGAGCAAATCCATAACATTCTCAGAATCGCGGGAGGAGAGACCCGATGTAGGTTCATCGACGAAAAGGATTGAAGGTTCGCGGATAAGCTCTAGGGCTATGTTTAGACGCTTACGCTGCCCCCCCGAAATCATCTTGTTCATTGGTGAGCCAACCTTCAAGGCTTTACGTTCGTATAGCCCTAGGTTTTTTAGGGTTTTGTCAACCAGTTGAGTTAGTTCCTCCTCGCTCTTGTCTTTAAAGCAGAGCTTTGCGTTGTAGTAGAGATTTTGAAAAACTGTCAACTCCTCAATAAGTAGGTCGTCCTGAGGAATAACACCAATAACTCCCACAATTTCGTTCTTTTGATGATGAAGGTCAACTCCATTAATCAACACCTTGCCCGAAGTAGGTGTTTCAATCCCAGCGAGCACGTTTAGCAGTGTAGTTTTTCCTGCTCCGCTTGCTCCCATTATACCAATGAGTTTACCTTGCTCCTCTTTGAAACTGATATCCCGTAATCCGATATCCCCCGACTTAAATTTAAATCCAACATCAACTACATTGTAAGAAATTCTTGTGCTGGTAAGGTCGGCAAGGTAGTGGGAGACAACATCGGTATAGTAAATTGGCTTACCTTTAGGTAACTTGATTGAACTACCGCTTGCAAATAGGTAAATTCGTTTATTGTTTATAGGTAGCCCATTAAGGAATATGTCCTCGTTACCAGTGTATCTAAGGAAGTACAGGTCTTCGCTTTTAATTTGAAGAATGTAGAGATATCCTACTAGCGCTTCAGTTGAAATATGCTTGCAATGTTCACCTTTTTCCGGTTTATCATGAATGGAAAGCACACTAGGATAGTCAAGCTCCTTGGGGTCGTTGTTAACGACAAAGTTTTCAATGTCTGAGAACTCTTCCTTAGTAAGCTTAAAAACCTCGGCCACCGTGTTAATGATAGCCATTCTCTGATCGGTGAATTTTCTGTCGGCATTAATAAGCTCGAAAAGGCGAACAAGGACAACAACTTTCTGCTTTTGAGTAAGGGTTTTATTAATCTTCTTACAGATGCCTAGTATCTTTACTGAATCTTTGACTGAGGTAAGCTTAACCTTTTTGGGTTTTCCTTCCTCTCCCTCTTCATCACCCTCTTTCTCATCATTCAGGCCAGCATGCTGGTCGAACAGCTGAATGTACTCCTTAACAGCCTCATCGTTAAGTTGTTGCATGAGGAAGTTGACAACGTAATCACGTTCGTTTGATTCAACACCTTCGTCCTGTTTTGCAATAATTGCAAACAGCTGCATCAACGCCTTGAGAATCTCTTCACTCATTGCTTAACGATATTAATAATTCCTTAAGTTTTCTAGCTCAGCGTATAACTAACCTGCTCGAAGGGAATGTCAACAATATCGGCATACTCTTCACCAGCCTCCTGCATATCCTCATCATCCTCGGGGTAATACCATTTTATAAGTATTTCTTTCCCATCTTCGTGCATCTCTTCTAGTTTCATAAGGACGTCAAGAAGTAACTTAGAACTAGCGGTGTTAAAATACACGAGTTTAAAAGTAAATATGGTCTTGGGGTTAGGCGAATTCGCATACTCATCAAGCCAGTTAAGGATTGGGTCGTAGAAAGCGGTAACATCCTCCGGTAATGAGCGACCTGAAATCTCAAAGATATCGTTATCAGCATCCAGAATCACAGTTGGGGTGTCATCAGTCCCCATAATCTTTATAGTTTCCATATCGTTCTATGTGTTTACTCGTTTCGGGAAATGGTTGAAGTTAAAATGAAGAAGTGGGTTTCCTCATCGATAGGTAGGAAGTGATAATCGAGCTTTCGTCCTGTTTTCCTAGCAATATCGATGAAACCTAGGCCAGCACCCCCTTTTTCTGATAGTCGTCCTTCGCGCATCTGTGTTTTATACAGATCCTTAAGACCGTCCTTATCGAGGGTGTTGATGTGATCGAGGATCCTGGTCAGCTCTTCGATTTTTGAGTTTTCAATAACATTTCCGGTAGTAACATGGTACTCTATCTCACCCTTACTAACCATAAATATTCCTCTACCAGCAAACAGGAAGTCATCCGAGCCGAAGCTATCGGCATGTTTGCTGATATTCTGCAGGCATTCCACCATAACATGAAACACCTTCTTTTGCACCGTGTTCGACTCCTCTTCCTTAGCCATATTGGATTCTGTAAGAGAAGTGAACGCTTTTGTAATCTGGTGGGTAATTTCACCCTCGTAAACGAGGGTAATTTCATGAGCTTTCATCGACTTATAAAAGTCGTAAACAAACTCAAGAAACCCCTTAACATTTCTTTTATCCATAGCCCGTAAAGTTAATTATTTTACACAATATAAAAATTTAGAATTCTATACCTATTAATAAAACGTCGTCAATTTGCTTGATATCACCCTTGTACTCCTCAAAATCTTTAGAATAAAGCTCCATGAACTGTGGCATTGAAAATCCCTGATTTTCCATAATCAGGTCCCTAACTCGATTGGGTCCATACTTCTTCTTCTCAGTTCCACCAACCTGATCAGGCATTCCATCTGAGAAGAAGAATATTTTATCGCCTAACTTTAACTCTATGAAGTGATTGGTAAAGTCCTGCTCTTCCTTTTTGGGATGTGGAATGCCTCCAATTGCTTTGCGATCGCCTTTATACTCAATCAACTCCTTGTTTCTTAGCAAATACAAAGGTCGATGGGCCCCTGAGTAATGAAGCTCTTTTTTCTTGAGATTAATCTTGCAAAGGGCTATATCCATTCCGTCCCTCGCATCAGCATCGGGTCTATCTTGCTTCAACGTTTTTCGAACCCCAAAGTGAAGTAAATCAAGAATTTTGGCGGCGTTATATGAAACATCATGGTCAACCACATTATTTAGGATAAAGTAGCCAATGAACGATAGCAGTGCACCTGGCACACCATGTCCAGTACAGTCAACCGCTGCAATGTATATGTAGTCCTCTTTTACGAAAAACCATGGAAAATCGCCGCTAACTACATCCCTTGGTTTATAGTAAATAAATGATTTTGGAAGATACTGACGAATAATCTTATTATTTGGAAGTATGGATGTTTGGATTCGTTGTGCGTAATTTATACTTTCAGTAATCTTTCGATTCTTGTCCTGAATTTCAAGTTCAATGCGTTTAGCCTCAGTAATATCGTGGCTAACGAAAAGAATTGTTTCCAGCTCGTTCTCGTTGAACTCGGGTATGGCAACGATATGCATTATTGTTTCCCCGTAGTTTGTTTGGAAAGTTAAATCGTCCTCAACATTTACCTTAATGTTCTTAATCGTTTTTATCGATTCCTTTAGGTAGTTTGAAAGGGTTTCGTTAATTTCAACTGAGTTAAGTGTTTGGTTAATCAAATCTTTAACTGGAATACCAAGATACTTTTCTACCATTGGGTTAGCATAGAAGAATTGACCCGATGTGTTTAGGCGCATAATCATATCGGGAGAATTTTCCGATAGGGCTTGCATCTTGCTCCTCATCCTTTCTTCCTTCTCGGCTCGTTTACGTTCCGTAATATCCTGTGAGTTGAGAATGATGCCGTTTATAGCTGGGTCGTCGAGCAGGTTTCGACCTGTAACTTCAAGAAAGATCTTCGATCCATCTTTCTTCATGAAGGTGTACTGGATGGTAATGGGAATTCTTGGTGATTCGAGGAGTGTGTTAAACATCTCGCTGAGTTCCTGTTCACCTTTACGGGTTAGCCTATCAATATCCTTGCCGCTCATCATTTCTTGTGGCGTGTATCCAAGAATTTTTGTAACTGAGGGGCTAATATAAGTGAGCTTTAGGCTACTGCTATAAATTGAAATTATTTCGGAGGCGTTTTCAAGAAGTGAATGAAGTCTCTTCTGTGCATTTTCCACTTCTTTAATCTTGGACTCAAGTTTGATGTTAGACTTCTCGAGTTCCTCGTGAGTGGCTCGCATCTCCTCGGCATTCTGCCGTAATTCCTCCTCGTTTTCCTTGAGTTCTTGGGTCATCTGTTGTGCTTCAAGGAGTAGCCTCTCTGTTTTTTGGTTGATGCGAAGGTTGAAAACGGTTCGAGCAATTATTTCTCCCATCTCATGGAGGAAACGTATTGTGAGTTCAGGTATATGAGCTTCAAGTGATGCAAACTCAATGACTCCCTGTAGCTTTTCGTCAGTGATTAGTGGAACAATTAATATACTTTTGGGCTTCTTATCACCAAGAATTCCTGAAGTAATGGATACATAGTTATCGGGTATTTCGGTTCGATAGATAATATCCTTCTCGTAAGCACATTGTCCAATGAGCCCTTTGCCTAAAGAAAACTCTTGATTGATGTATTTTCGTCTATTGTAAGCATAACTGGCAAGGTTTGTTAAAACGCCTTTATCCTCATCGTAAATGTAAAGAGCACCTTGAATTATGTTTATATAATTAATTAGCTTGACGAGCACCTCGTATGATAACTCTTCGATGTTATTGTGCAGTCGAAGGATGTGTGAAACCTGGTCTTTCCCGTTTGAAATCCAAGCTTGCTCTGCTTCTTTCTTATTGTTAGCCAACAAATTGTCGCGCATAACTAGCAACGACTTGCCTAAAACGTCATCCTCGTCACTTATTTGGAATGGGGCATTGTAATCGCCCTCACCAATAGTTTTGGCAAACTGAGCGTTCTTGCTGGTGTCCTCGTCACGTTGCTGAATTTCCTCTTCGAGGAAAAGGATCTGCTGTTGATGTTTCCTTGTGTTATAGTATGTAAAAATAATGAATAGGAAAGGTAAGAAATCGATTAACCACTGAGACGGGTTCGCCTTATGTATCAAACCAATACCTCCTATGGTGAAAGGAATTCCTTGAGCAACGAATTCAATGATCCATGAAAAAATTACAAGCAGAAAACCAATAAGAGCTGCCACTGTAACCTTATGGGATACATCCTTCGAAATCGCTTCTTCAGATATTTTTTTATGAGTTACCATACTGTTCCTGGTTACTTTCTTTTGAAATTAGTTGTTCATCGATCAGCTGCCCCAGCACCTGAATGGTTTTAACAAAATGATTGGAAAAAGCTTTAAAGGAAGCCAATTCGATGATGCCTGTACACTCGTTGTTGTGAATAATTGGTGCAATTAGAAGATGGTTCGGAGAACCTTTCCCTAACCCTGAAAGAACAACAATATATCCATCTGGAATCTTATCTGTCACCAAAACATCTTTGTTCTTGGCTACCTGCCCCGGTAAGGTTTCCCCTTCAGAAAAAGAAGCGGGTTGTGTTTCGCTAAAAAAAGCATAACCTGCAGAAAAAGAGTACAATCCTGTCTCATCTGATTTTCTGAAAACGATACCTTGAACTACTTCGTGCTTTTTTGCAATGTTAGTAAGAAGTGATTCAAAAAAAACCTCCTGATAATCAAATTCTTCAGACGGTATCAGGGTTTTAGCTTCTTCAGAACAATCAATACTGTCTTCTGTTATCTGAATATCAACGGTTTCGCTGACCACCTCCTCAACAACCTGCCGCTTACTTATTTTATAAGCCTCAATTTCAACCAATAAATTGTCAGCAAAATTTGATATACGAATGTATGAAAGGTAAATTAAATAGATTATGGCGAAAGAAATAACAACAAAAACTATTGCAGTAAAAGGAATTTTAGCATTAGCTTCGATTAGAGCGTTGTATAGGGAAAAGAAAAGCCCCATCAAACAAACAAGCAAGAGTGCAAGCAGTAAAAACTGACGAAACCACAATTTATTTTTTGACTCAGGCATTGGTTCTAGGATATTGTTTTAATATTTTGAAGGTATCGAATAATTTCGTTGGTTGAATAAACGTGGTCCACTTTTGTTAGCTTGAGTGACGATTCGGTCATTGTTTTTACCTGACATTCTGCAGGATCCTGAACAATAGCTACCCCACCATAATCCTTGATTTTTTTTAAGCCATAAGCTCCGTCTTTGTTTGCCCCAGATAGAATAATTCCTACTAACTTCTCTCTGTACACCTGTGCTGCAGTAATAAATGACAAGTCGATTGATGGTCTTGAATGGTTAACAGGTCCCTCCGTAGAAAGAGCAATTCTATTACCCAATTCTATGAACATGTGATAGTTTGCTGGTGCAAGGTAAGCTTTTCCAGGTTTAATCTGATCCTTGTCGAAAGGTTCGATAACTGGGATAGAAGATTTTATGGACAGGGCCTCAACAAAACCGCTTCTTACATGCTTGAGCCTATGCAGGCTCAAAAGTAAAGGCAAAGGGAAGGTTGCTGGTAATGAGCTTAGAATTCGGGTGATAACCTGAAAACTACCAGCTGAACCTCCTATGATAACTGCTTTATACATTATTTCTTATCCTGCTTTCTTTTTGTAAATTTTCTCTGGATCGTTTACCACGGTAAATTTATTGTAAGCATTCGTATTTTCCAAAGACTCTTTAATACCCAATGAAAGGTAACCACTTGGCAGCATGCTATCGTGAATTTTCGTGATAACCTTATCCTGAAGTATTTGGTTGTAATAAATTATTTGGTTACGAAATAGAGCCAGCTTCACTCCCGATGGAGGGTTACCATAAAGTGGGTCAATCTTAACGAATGCTACGTTTTCAATTAAATCAGTATCGAAAACCGAGATTCCATTTCCTATTGGAGTGGAATAGTAATCCGAATAGTGTTTTGTGCCGTTTGAACGCTGGTAGTTTGCCTCGTTAACCTCGTGCTGCTTTGGGTCAATTCGTCCGCTCGATATTTTTTTTGCTAGCTGATCGCTAATTACAGAGGCAAAAATCTGAAACTTATCTAAAAGATTGAGTTCCTTGAGCACAACACAAAGGGAATATAGTTCTTCTCCTGAATCGAAGGCAGCCACCCAAATCTTGGGCTTATTGGTATTTCTGTATATATCTGGAAGTATTTCCTCCCGAAGAGACCTCCAAAAGGAAGGATCGCGAAACATTTCAGTTGTTTCGGGAGTTATATCCTTTAGAAATAAATCGAAGAAATCCTTATTATTCTGAAGTCTATAGATTAACCCATCGGCATCCTTTAGCCCGTTCTTAGTTATTACATCCTCTAACCTTCTTTTAAAAGATGTGAGAGCATAATCCCTAAAATCATAACCAAAGGTATCAAGGATTACCTTTATGATGTTTCTTGTTTCAACTATGCCAATTTCGTATCTTAACATTCTTAATAAATGGAGTATATTAAAATTTTTACTTCCCCTGTTGTTGTTTAAAACTATCGATTAATCGCAAGAGTCTTTCTTCGTTCTCTTTACTTTCGGAAATGTCAATACCTATGTTTATTACTTTAAAAATCTCGCCTTCATTATTGGTTACTGGAGTATAGTGCTCTGAAATCCATATACTTCTTCCTTTAACATTTAGGTTAAACTCCCTTTTTTGAGGTATTCCCTGTTGCAGGTTGCTCCACATTTGCTTGTACCCAACTGGGTCGGTTTTTGCTTGAAAGTCTATCTCCTTGTGGTACTTTCCTTCTATGGTCTCTTTGCTATCGCCTAATGTTTCGATATTCTTGCTATTGATGTATGTTATCATTCCTTGCGGTGTAAATTCAGAAACCAGGCAGGTTTGGTCGAGTGCAAGAAGCAAAGCCCTCATATCTTCCTCACGTGTTTTTGCAAGCTGTTGCTCTTGCTCAATTTCTTGAAGTGCAGCTTCTACCTCCTCGGCTTGTCTCTGAACTTTCATTTCTATGCTTTTCGACTCGGTAACATCTTGTCCAAGGAGAAAAACTTTATACAATGAACCTGATTCGTCGAATGACGGGGTAATGCTGCTCAATATGTATAAATCCTCTTCGAGATGGGTTCTCCAATGGAGAACTCCAGTAAAGGGATTTCCTGACCTAACCTCGCCCCAGGCTGTTTTGAACGAAGCAAGGTTATCGGGATGTATAAGGTTTGCAAAAGCAATCTCTTCAAGGTCATACTTGCTGTAACCAGTAGCGCTGATGAGGTTGTTGTTAGCAAAGAGGAATGAGCCATTCTCATTCAACTCGGCAAAAAGCAATGCCTCGTTAATAGCGCTTGTCATTCCCTCCATTTCAAGGGTTTTTCGAGCCATCTCCTCTTGAGTTGCAAGCATTTCCTCCATGTTTTGACGCATCTCTTCCTCTTGGGCTGCCATCTCCTCACTTTGTTGCTGCGATTGTTCAAGGAGTTGCTTGGTACGAATATTATTTTTTACGGCTGATAAGGTTGAGGCAATGGTTTCTCCAATTTGCTCAACAAATTCAACTTCGTAGTCATGAAAATCGTTGAACGAGGCTATTTCAATTACACCAAATACCTTTTCTTCAAGCTTAAGTGGCACAATCAAAAGAGTTCGGGGGGGGGCGTCACCCAAACCAGAGGTTATTTCAATATAGTCTTCTGGTATTTCTCTCAGGTGAATGGTATTCCTCTCAATTGCACAATTCCCTACGAGTCCTTCCCCAAGAAGGATAGTCTTCTTCTTAAATTTTTTTCTGTTATAAGCAAAAGCGGAGATAAGCTCTAAATACTTTTCCTGATCCTGATCATCGTTAAGCAAGAATAGCCCTCCTTGGTTTGCATTCAGGTAATCGATAAGGTTTTGAGTAACGCTATCGGCAAGAAGATGGAGATTGCTGTTGTTCTGGCGAAGAATATCGCCAAACTTGGCAAGGCCAGAGTTAATCCAATGCCTTTTGGTTTCTTCTTCATTTCTTTTTGCTTCCTCTAATGCAGCTTGTTTTAAGCTTTCGCGCATGGTAAGCAAGGCGTTGCCAAGGACATCGTTTTTCCCTAGAGGGTCAAAATGTGTTGCGAGGTTGTTTTTACCAATTTCCGTTGCAAAGGTCCCTGTCCTCTCCAGCCCATCGATGAGCTGATTTAAAGATGTTACAATTCTTCCAACCTCATCGTTAAAAGGATGCTGCAACTTATCGCCAGGTTCTCCCTTAGCCATCTTTAAGAGGCTTTCACTAACTTTGCTTATGGATGAAACGATATGTCTTAGGAAGTAATTGACAGTTACAACAAAAACAACTCCACATATCACAACCAAAAGGAGCAGGTATAATCGGTTTTGGTTGAGATCTTGATTTACCTCTGTCAAATTCACATTTATTACAAGAAAAGCGTTGTAGGGTTCAATTCTCTTGAAATATGTAACAATTCTATGCTTTTGGTTGTTTCTATACTCAACGGTCTCGAAGCCACCCTTCTTCTCGGATGCAGCATACATTCTGTTTAGATTTTCCTTAGGGTATTTCTGACCCTCCTTAAACATGTGAATCAAATAGTTACCATTAGCATCTATAAGGAATGGGAAATCAGTAGTGTAGTATGCCGATTGGTTGAAGTATGATTTTAAGGTTATGTAGTCTTGGTAGCTAAATCCAGTTCCTGTTTGTTTTTCAACCTCCACGATTAGGTCGGTTGTTCTATTCAAAAACACATCCATTTGCTTGTGTGTGTTATTTAGCAAACGGTTTGAAGATAAAACATAAATTGTTACAACGGATGTGGCATAAAGGAAGATTAGGAGGGAAACTACCACCATCTGAATTCGTTGTCTTATACCTATGTTTTTAAAAAAATTCATCAAATCAATTAAGTAAAAAACTTTAAAAAATATTATTTCTTAATGTATGCTTGTCCCATTTTTTCAAATTTTGCCGCCCAGGGTCCAAGAATTGTTTCGTGCATACCAAGCAAAAGGACACCCTTTGTGTAAAGGTTTGTATGGAACAAATCGAATACTTTATTTTGTAGCGAATAGTTGAAATATATTATCACATTCCTACATAGAATCAAATCGAACTTAGCAAAGAAAAGATTGCCGTCCTTAACAAGGTCGTGCTTTCGGAAAATTGGCTTTTCTGTTAAGAACTTCTTCATTGTTATGGCATCGCGAATCTTGTCAATCTCGAAATACTTCTCGTAAGGTACATCGTTAAACTCGTCGTAGTTAAGAGGGTTCTGCTTAATTACTTTATCGAAATTATCGAGATAACCTATATTGAAGCGATACTTATAGACACCCTTTTTGGCTGCATCGAGAACGTCGGTATTGAGGTCGGAAGCGAATATCTTGGCATTCTCAAGCATACCCATCTCATTAAGCAGAATCATCATGGAGTAAACCTCCTGCCCAGTAGAACACCCTGCATGCCAAATGTTTATGTTCTTGTTGTTCTTAAATCTGGGTAGTATTCTGGAGCGAAGCATGTGCCAAACCTGTGGGTCGCGGAATAGTTCAGTTGTATTAACGGTTATTTCTTTCACAATATTTTCCGCAAAATCCTGGTCGTTTTTTATATTGTTGACCAGTCCAACCATATCAAGGTTAAAATCGGTTAATACTTTTTGCAGTCTGCGCTTCAACGACTTATCGGAGTACTCTGTAAAATCATACTTAGTTGAGTTCTTAAGCGAAGACACAAAAAACATTAGGTCTTGATCTGTTATTATCATACAAGGATATTATTACTCCGAGATTAATCCTTTACTTTAAATTCAATACTTCGTTAAAAAAGTTGATGCAAATGCGATTTTTTTAACTTGCTAAAAATATAAATACTTTGCTAATCTGCAAAGCCAATAGCGCAAATTTATTAATATTTGAGCTGATTAAAAAAAAACGTTGAAAAGAAACACTATGTTTCAACAGAAAAGCCAAATACAAAAAACAGATTTTCTGTATATGGGTTAAGAATTAGCTTCCCGAAAATTGGCAGGTTAAAAATGCGATTTGAAATAATAGTTCTACTAAAAGAAAGGCCACAATTAACTATATTTAAATCACTTGCATAGTATCCTTCTCTGGGTGTAATGCCTAAGAATGTATCAAATCGTTTGCTTGAAGAATTCAACCATGTGTAATTGGCTTCAATGTAAGTTGAAAAGCAGTTCTCTGAGGTTAATGGGTTTAGGTCATCGCCATAAACCAGGGTTGAAATCGTGAGTTGTAAAGGAAAACGCTCTGTCCCATTAAAGCTAAACACTACATCAAGTGTATGCTGGGTTGTGGTTTGGTTTAAATCGAAAAATCTATTAAACCTCCTATCTTCATTCGGACAAAAGTAATCAAGCAATGTAATGGAGAAATTCTTGAAAGAATAGGAACAGTAAAGATCCACTTCAGCGTAGCTGTTGTTTATCGTGTAGGCGGCCCAAGCCCCTATTAAAAAATTCTTTCGGCTATAGCTAAGTGTTGGCTGTACATTCCACGCATCACATGTTAGGGTTCCCCGCCAGATATGTCGCGACTGAAAACTTGACAAAAACTCAATGTTCGTGCTGTCGGTTGGGGCATGAAATTTCTCTGGGGGTTCAGAGGTACTATTGTCGGCTTTTACAAAGAGTGAGCCAAAATAAAAGATAACTTGAATTAGAACAATAATTTTCTTGTGACTTGGGAGCATAGAAAAATTTTTGCGCAAAAATAGTAGAACAAACCCTATTTTAATCACACTTTAAGACAAATGATTAGCTTTATTTTCTAATTTTGAAACTTAGCCATTAAGATAGATGCATTGTATGAAAGGAATAAGGGGGAAACGGCACTTCATTATACTCGCAAGGTTTTTAATTTCACTTGTAATGACATTGTTCATCAACAGCTCTTTTCCAAACAACTATCTCGACTTTAATTCTAGGTGCGCCGAAGCGTTTGAGTTAATTTACAACCTACAACTTGTAAATGGGAAAAAGCTACTTTCCGATGAGCTAAAGGAAAATCCAGAAAACGCATTTCCATTATACTTAGAAAATTATATCGACTTTCTGGTTTTAGCAATTGATGGAAACAGAGACGACTACGAAAGGTTAAAGCCTAATCAGAATGAAAGGCTTAAACAAATTTCATCTTTAAAAACAACTTCACCTTGGCTTTTGCATAGTCAAGCAGCCATCAACTTACAGTGGGCAATAATTAAGCTAAGCTATAATGACTACCTTTCATCGGGTTACGATTTGATAAAGGCATACTGGTTGCTGGAAAAAAACGCTAAACAATTCCCTGGCTTCCCCCCCGATCTTCTAATAGGTGGAGTTATTAACGCCCTTCTAGGGGCACTCCCTGAAAATCTTTCATGGATACCGCGATTAGCTGGAATGAATGGCTCGATTGAGGAGGCTCGTAATCAATTGTTTAGGCTCATTGATATTTCTTATGAAAAACCTCTTTGGAACCCCCTTTTAGGTAAAGCGGTTTTTGCCCTTTTTTACATCGAATCGAATTTGAAAGGCGATAAAAAAACTTCAGGCAAGCTTATCGAAATATTCGAAAAGAAAGCTACAAACTCACAAAGCCCTTTGGATGTATTTGCAAGAGCAACATTATACTTACAAACTGGGCAAAACGAAAAAGCAATAAATCTGCTCGAGAGCTATAATAAGCCCTTTGGGTCTTACCCTTTGAATCACTTGAATTACCTGTATGGCAATGCATTGCTTTACAAGTTAAATGCAACCGCTTTGAATCAATTTAATAAATATGTTGAGTCCCATAAAGGGTCAAACTTTGTTAAAAGTGCTTACCTTCGAATGGCATGGATATCTCTACTAAACAACAACTTAAACTCCTATCATCATTACTTAACCTTGTGTAAAAATGAAGGTGATGCTATAACTGAGTTTGATAAGCAAGCCCTTATTGAGGCAAACAAGATCCAAACACCTAACATTAAACTACTTACAACACGTCTTCTGTTTGATGGTGGTTATTACAATGCAGCTCTCGATACCCTAATGAAAGAAAACAAGACTCTTTCGAAAGTCGATTCAGTGGAGTTTTTGTATCGATTAGCAAGAGTTTATCACATGAAAGAAAACTTCTTTGAAGCTGAAAGATACTATTTGCTTACCATTGAAAAGGGATGGCATTTGCCTAACTACTTTGCAGGAAACTCTGCTCTTCAACTTGGCTTTCTGAATGAAACCTTAATGGACTATGAAAAAGCTCAAACCTACTACAATCTATGCCTTTCACTAAAATTTGATGAGTATCGTTATAGCATTCATTACAAAGCACGTGCAGGGATAAAACGGTTAAACAACCAAGCAACTTCAAATGTCATTACTCCCCAACGAAGCCAACTTATTCCTCTATAAGTGATGTGAAGACTTACCAAAAAAATAAAAAATTCATGTTTCTACTAAAAACAACATTCTGGTTAAACCTACTTATCCTCCCAGAAATTGCAATTCGCATTTTCTTCTCATTTGTAAAACAAAAAATCTTCATTAAAAAAAACCTAAGACCAACAATTAAAGAAAGTCTTGGTAGTCTGAATTCTGAGTGTGTATATAAGATTACAGGTTACTATGGTTTATACGTACCTGTTCTTTTCTGTGAACCCTTGGCTCTTATTCGAGGGAAAGGTTTATCGAATAGTGAAAGAATTGCGGCCACGTACTTGGGTGCACTTACAAGCCTTGGCGATGACTTTTTCGATAAGAAGAACTTAAGTAACGATGAACTTAACCATATACTTGACCACCTGCTTGGCAAATGCACCTGTAAATCAATAGGTTTTCAGGAGCAACTTCTTGAAAATTTTTACAAAACAATTCTTGATAATATTAAGAACAGGGATGAATTTTTGTTGAAAACACTAGATGTATATAAGGCTCAACATCTTAGTTTAAAACAAAAGAATAGCACGCTAGCTTTCGACAATGCTCTGGCAATCTCTCTAGTAAAAGGAGGAGAGTCATATCTACTTTGTAGAAGTATTCTTGACAACCCAATAGGTCATGGTGAGAAAGAGTTGATTTACAATCTGGGAGGATTATTGCAAATGATGAACGATATTTTTGATGTTTACAAAGATTTTTCTGCTGAAATCAAAACTTTAGCAACCGAGTCAAGGGATATTGCAGATTTAAGAAGCCGATTCAAGGCACAATTAAAAACAATTGAAACGCTGGTCGAGTTAACATCGTATAAAAAACAATCAATTGCTCTCTTCAAACGCTACGTTACGCTTTGTATTAGCCCAACTTTTGTTTGCTTAGATCAACTTGAAGAACTTCAGAAAAAGAACAAAAATCTTTTTAAACCTGAATTCTTTAGCCGAAAAGAGTTAATCTGCGATATGGAAAAAACCTCGAACATTGCAAAATCATTATGGTATTATCTTACTATTCAACATTTTCATCAATAAATGATGACGAAAGAATTCTAATTAGAAATTGACAAAAAAAATCTATCTTTGGGGAAATTTCAAAAGAGCAATCCATGAGGTTTGGAGTAGTAATTTTCCCTGGTTCCAACTGCGATCAGGACATGATTTATGTTCTTCGTAATATACTGGAAGAAGAAGTTGTAGAACTTTGGCACAAGGACTCAGATTTAAGAGGTGTTGACGTGGTGGTTCTCCCAGGTGGTTTTTCTTATGGCGACTACCTACGATCGGGTGCACTTGCTCGATTTTCCCCAATAATGGATAAGGTAATATCACATGCTAATGCAGGTGGATACGTTTTTGGGGTTTGCAATGGTTTCCAGATTCTCTGTGAATCGGGGCTTTTGCCCGGAGCTTTACTCCATAATAATTCCCAGAAGTTTGAATGCAAGAATGTATTCCTTTTGCCTGACAGCAAAAAAGCCGCTGTTACTGCCTTTCTTGAAAGGGGACGGGCATTAAAAATTCCTATTGCTCATGGCGAAGGGAGATACTATGCCGACAAGGAAACGCTGGCAAGCATGAGAATTAACGGACAGATTCTGTTCAGGTATTGCAGTGAAGATGGTTTGGTTTCAGAGACCTACAACCCAAATGGTTCCGTTGAGAATATTGCAGGTGTTTGTAATGAACATTTCAACGTTTTTGGGATGATGCCTCATCCAGAAAGAGCTGCCGACGATGAGCTTGGAAACACCGACGGAAGGCTTGTATTCGAGTCTCTTATTCGCTACATCAAAGAGAGACAATAGCCTTTACTTAAATATTAATGTTTCCCAAATTTGCTTTTAATCCATCTGGGGAAAACTATTGCGCCAATAACAAGGTATGGGTAATATGTTACCAATCGCCATACTAAGGACATTGCAACAACAACGGATCCCAAAGCAAAAGCTTCAACGGGTATAAATTCACCTAAATATCTGGTGAAAACATACTCAGCAAACCCACTTCCACCAGGGGTTGGACTAACCAGCATCATAATCCACATAACTAGCTGACGAGCAAAGATTAAACCATGATCTGATACAGCAAAGAACGCAAGAAGTAGAGCATTTACAACCCAATAGCGTGATGTCCACGATAAAACCGTAGAGAAAAAGGCTTTCAACCAGAAAGAAAAAGGTTTTGCTCTAAACTCCTTCGAATTACTAATAATTTCACTTCCAGCATCATTTGCCCCATGCTTCCACCGTCTTAGTATTGGTAACTTGAAAATCATTAGTATAAGCCATTTTAACCCGCGAGGATTAATAAAAAGGCCATAAGCCAGAACGATTACATAGAGAAATTTTAGTATGTAGCCAATTAATGCAAAAAAGAAAAGCTCATTCGAAAACACGGCCGTTGCGTCTTGCCCGCTTAGACCAAAAAGGACACTTGTCTTAACAAAGAGAAGAAGCAAAGGAAACATTATTAAAAAGTACAATTCATCGAGGAGTGAAGTGGCCATTACAACTGCCGAGCTTCTCCCAACACTTAATCCCTCCTTTGTTACATAAAGAATAGCTACGCTGGTTCCGCCAATAGCCGATGGTGTTATTGCGGAAGTGAACTCCCAGAGCATGATAACCCTAAACGCCTGCCTAAGAGTTAACTTACCTTCTGTCAATACTAGTAGTCTTAAAATATATCCAACATCGCGAAAGACCATAAGAAGCATGGCAATTAATAGCCAAAGTACTCCCCATTTTGTAAGTTTTATAAATGAGAAAACATCGGCATTAAACTCTCGGTAAAACATAAACGCTACCACCGAAAGACCAATTATAATTGGGTATAAGGCTCTGCTAAGTTTAATCTTACTTAGGGGGTTTTCAATGAGTTCTTTTTTGATACGCTGTGCCATTCTTTCAATAAGGTTTGCAAATCTAACTAAACCTATTTGATTAATCTTTTAAGAAAGGTTAAAAAAAAAGTTAACATTATTTGATTTAAGTCTATGAAAAAAAACCTAATTACTATTTTTGCAAACAAAAAAAGTAAACATGGCAACAACAGCAGATTTTAGAAATGGTTTGTGTATAGAGTTCAACGGTAAGTTATATACTATTGTTCAGTTTCAGCATGTGAAGCCCGGAAAAGGGGGCGCTTTCGTTAGAACGAAGCTAAGGAATTTAGAGAATGGTAAGGTAATCGAGAACACCTTCAATGCTGGTGTAAAAGTAAATACGGTGAGGATTGAGCGCCGACCATATCAGTTTCTATACAAGGACGACCTTGGCTATCATTTCATGCACCAGGAAACCTACGAACAGATAACACTTAGCGAGGAGCTGGTTGAGAACACTGACCTTTTCAAGGAAGGGCAGTATGTTGAGATGATGGTTCATGCCGAAAAGGAAACGGTGCTTACTTGTGAACTTCCTCCATTCATTGAGCTAGAAGTAACCTACACCGAGCCAGGTCTTAAAGGCGACACAGCTTCCTCAACAGCATTAAAGCAGGCAACTTTAGAGACTGGGGCCACCATAAATGTGCCTCTATTCATTAACATAGGTGAGGTTATTAAGATAGATACCAGAACACGTGAGTACTCGGAACGGGTAAAATAGGTCTGGTTAAACATCTGGTTAAATATCAAGACATTACTCCAGTTTAAAATCTTTTTTTTCGAAACAGCTGGTTTATTAAAACTTTTTTGTATCTTATTGCCAAATATTTTTGTCATTTTCTAGCACACATAAGCCTTTGAAACATAACAGCTGAACCATGTCCTTTAACACTTCATCAAAACGGTTAAAACTTAGCACCTTCAAGCTGAATGCATTGCTCAGCATGGCTCAGGCCATAAGCAGTGATATGAAGATTGAAGATCTTATTGAGCGTTTCAGAATAATACTAAACGATGACCTTGAAATTGATAGAATCCTGTTTTACAAATTCGAAAAAAGTTGGGAGCTAATCCTGTCAACAAACTGCCCTGAAAGCATCTCCAATCAGATTGATGTATTGCGCGATCTGATGCAATTTACTGATATTTCATTTGTAAGCACATCTCAAAATCAGATTTTACAGGAGTTTGATATTATTATTCCCGTTATTCAGAACAACCAATCACTTGCCTATATTCTAATTGCCGACACAAAAGACGAGGCAAAGGGAGTTAGCTCAACCATTAAGCACCTTAACTTTGTTCAAACCCTTTCAATTATTATTTTCGTTGCCATAGAAAACCTTAGGTTATTCCATAAAACTATTGAACAGGAAGCAATAAAGAAAGAATTGGAACTTGCCTCAAAAATGCAGAATCTTCTGATTCCAAGCAACGACTCAATCCCGCAAACTGACGAAGTTAGAATACATACCTACTATCAACCTCACTCAGAAGTTGGTGGCGACTACTTTGATGTAATATCTCTTGGTGCCGATGAGATTGGCTTTTGTATAGCTGATGTTTCGGGTAAAGGGATGGCCGCTGCCCTGCTCATGTCAAACTTTCAAGCTAACCTTAGAGCCTTGTTTACGCATGACATTACCCTTACAAACCTTGTTGAAAAACTCAACGAAAGAGTAATGAATACGGCTAAAGGAGAGAGATTTATAACCATCTTTATCGGTCGATACAGTAAATTGCTAAGAAAATTGGAGTATATCAATGCAGGGCATAACCCTCCAGTTCTTTTCAACGCAATCAAGAACACTATAATAAGCCTAAACCAAGGATGTGTTGGTCTTGGTATGCTCGATGAGATTCCTGTAATTAAAGTTGGTAGTATTAGTATCAATGAACACTCCAAACTGGTTTGCTACACTGATGGGCTGGTTGAATTTGTAAACAACGAGAAGATGGAGCTAAGCACCCATGTAATAGAATCAAATATTACGAATAACGATACCATTGGGCATAATCTTGAAAAAATCATTGTAGCTCGAAAAGAAAAGGAATCAAAAGATGGGTTTGGAATCTTCGATGATATTTCAATGCTCGGGTTCGAGTTTATGTAAAAACATATTAATCACTACGTTATATCCTCAGCACCTCCCTCTATCTCAATTCTTTTCCCCTCCTCAATTTGTCGATACTCAAGTGCTACAATTATTGCCATATAACCCCAAAAGAGGGCGGCAATTTTGTCCATATCAAGGAAATTATTTAAGAATCCGTGGATATAGTAAGTTATCAGACCTACATTAAGCGCAATAAGCAGGTTCTTGATTTTTCTATCATCAACTCGTCCTACTAGCCTAAGCCCCCTGTATAGCATAATTAATATAATAATAACAAAGGCAAATGCAGCCGGAATACCTGCTTCAGAAAGTAACCCGAGGTATTCGCTATGTGCATTCCCTCCTGTTCCAAAGTTTGTACTAATAATAGTTTTGTTGTAGCTTCGCTGAAAAGGGGCATAAACAAACTGGTATGTGCCTGGCCCCCAGCCAAAAACAGGTCGCTCTTGGAACATGCTAATGGCAGCATCCCATCTATTTATCCTCTCCAAGTTAGAGGCATCGGAGCTGATATTAAACATGGACTGGACGTGTTCTGTTAGATCGCCACTCGAGTCGGTAGTGTTCCTCTCTAGTCGCCACAAAATTTGTTCGTGAAAAACAAGGAATACTGATGCAGCAAGAAAAGCTGTAATGACTATTGTCTTGAATCGAATCTTAAGCTGTATTAGAATCCATACACCAACACCAATGAGAAGGCTTAGCCAACCTGCTCGCGAATAAGAGAGAATCAGGGCAATAAGGAAAAATACAGCAAGAGACCAACTTATCCGCCCCCAAAGGCTGTTTCGATAGTTAAAAGCGAATGCTACAAGAATTGGTATTATGAATGCAAGGGCAGCTCCATAAGAAGTGTGATCAATGAAAAAGGGAGCACTAGCACCATGAGCTGCTTTATGGTCGAATAGTCCAACAGACGCTTGCTTAGCAATAGCGTAAGTTGCAACAATAAAAAGGCCAATCACATACGACCAGAGAAAAATATTTATGTTGTTCGGATTTTTTCGAAAAAGGAGAAAAGCTAAGTAAAAGAAAACACCAATAAACCAAAACCGAACCAAAAAATACTTAAACGAGACGATTGGCATTTCGCTCGTTACAATTGTTATAGCAAGCCATCCCAAGAAGAAAACAATAGCCCAAAAAACCGGGTGATTGGCTAACTCTTTCTGGAAAAAGCGTTCTTTGAACGACTTCAAAATTAGCATCAGCAAGAGAAATACGAGAATAGGTTCGGTTGGAAACCAAAAATCGAAATCCAATCCAGGTACTATTCTTCTGAAAGTAATTGATAGAGGGGCAAACAAAACCAGAGCATAAAAAAGCTTTTCTGGAGC
>CAYZSD010000029.1:0-4240 GCA_964481075.1 uncultured Rikenellaceae bacterium
AATTTATTCGCTAAACACCAAAATTTACAGGAGTTTTTAATCTGTTAAAGTAGAAGTAAGTTAAAAAATATATTTATATATTTATGCTGCTATTTGTAAATTGAAATTTGCCTTTTTTTCTTTTGCAACACGATGAACCAACTTGTTGAAAATGGAAATGAGAGTATTAACCTCCAATCACTGATTGACGAGCTTGGAATTTCTATTCTTGTTGTAGAAGTTGAGTCAGAAAGAATTGTTTCATGTAACAGAGCGGCAACAAGTCTTTTAGGTTTCAATATCAATGATATTGTGGGTTTATCGTTTAGCGAGATCTGTATCACATCGCCAAGCCCTTTGCATGCGGTTGTTGAAAATCGCAAGCCAAACAAACTCGATAAGTTTATTACTCAGTATAGAACAATATCAGGAAATCTTGTTAACGTTGAACTTTTTCTTAGCCCAATAAGTGTTAGCGAAAGACTCCTATTGCTTGTGTTTTCTTTTGATATTACAAGGCGAATAGAGGCAGAAAAAAAGTTAAAACAGAATCTTCAAATTTTTGAGACCCTTTTTCGTGATAACACTCTTCCCCTTATTCTTCTTGATCCTGAAAAACTTACCGTTGTTGAGACCAATGAAATAGCACAGCAATTCCTGGGTTACCCGTCAATTGAAATAATTGGCTGTAATTTAGGCAAATTCTCAACTATGGCCTATGGAGAGTTTAATCAAACACTTCGTAGTTTTATCGACAATAAGTATTCAGGGCTTGAGGTCACCCTTGTGTCTAAGCAGTTGTTACACAGAGATGTAGAGATGCACTACACCCTAACCGATTTTGAGGGGAACAAGCTTATCTTGATTATACTTGTTGATGTAACCGAAAGGAATAGTGCAATTAAAGCACTTCAGAAGATTAAAGAGAACCTGGCCAATGAGGTAAGGAAACAGACCGAAGAACTGGTAACAATAAATAACTCGTTGCTCGAACAGATAAGTTTTCGCGAGGCGGCAGAAGTCGAACTGATACAATCGCAGGAACTTTTCTACAACCTTTTTCAGCTTAATCCCAATGGGATGATACTAAAGTCGAAGGATAACCAGTCAGTTAAGGAAGTAAATAACAGTTTTCTTAGCACTTTTGGTTTACAAAAAAGCGACATCATTGGAAAGAAGCTTGAAGATTTGGATATCCTTTGCAACAGCCACTTATATACCGAACAGGTACTAAAGGTTAACGATGGAATTCCTGTAAAAAAGGTTCCCCTAACCATGATGTCGAAAAAGGGGCATGTTCGTTTCATCCTTTTTAGCGCCGAACACATAAGCTTAAAGCAAAACCGTTCAGTAATTCTAGAGGTTTTTCAGGATATCACTGAGATTCAGATAACTCAACAGAAGTTGGAGTTTAGCGAACGTAGGTATAGAACCATGTTCAACAATGCCCTTGTTGGAATTTTTCAAAGCGAAGTAGCCACGGGAATTGTACTTGATTGTAACCTTCAGTTTGCCCGAATGCTTGGATATAAAACGACACAGGAACTCATTGGACGATCTATGCTTAACCATTATCCAAGCGAAAAATTTAGAGAATCGCTCATTCAAAAGCTTTCCAAGGGAAAAACAAATGTGTTTGAATATGAAATGGTAACCAAGGAGGCAAAGAGTATATATGTGGTTAACTATGCCCAACTGTTTACTGTTGAGGGCTATATCGAAGGAGTAATTGTGGACATCACCGACAGGAAGCTGATGGAAGAGCTCCTCTCCCGAAGCGAGGTACGATTCCGCAGCATGATTGAGAACGCAACCGATGTCATTCTAATTCTTAATAAGGATGGGTTTGCAACCTATCTGAGCCCATCAGTGAAGAAGGAGTTAGGCTATAGCTTCCGAGTTGAAGCACAGCCAAATATCCTTAAGTTTCTCCACCCTGCTGATGCTGTTCGTGTTGAAGGATTGTTGCAGGATATGAAGCTAACAACTTTTAACGACAAGGTGAGGGTTAGGCATAGAAATGGCTCGTACCGAATTTTTGAGTTCAGGGCAACAAATCTTTCAAACGATAGCTATATAAATGGAATAATTGTCAATGCACGTGACGTAACTGAACAGGAAAAGGCAAGAGAAGAAACAAGTATTGCCCTACAACGAGAGCAGGAGCTGAGTCGCCAGAAATCGTTGTTCATATCTACCGTATCGCATGAGTTCCGTACCCCTTTAACAAATATATCGCTTAATATACAGCTACTTCAAAAGTACATTAACGACAACAAGGTTGATAAAGCTAGCCAGGGTCTCGAAAGGATGGGGAATGCAATAAAAAGACTTACAGCTCTTTTGAATGAGGTTTCACTTATTAGTAAGGATCAAAGCGGGCGCTTGCAGTTCTCTCCAGAATCATGGAGTTCCTCCGATCTCATCGATAGCCTCTTTGATGAGCTGTCGTACCTTCTGCAGCCAAACGTTGAGGTTGAAATACATAGAGGAATCGATCAGCCAGTGATGGCCGATAAAACTCTTATTTCACATATTCTTGTGAACCTCCTTTCCAATGCCATAAAGTATTCGCCCAATAAGGATAAGGTTATTTTTAAGGTTAGGTTTACGTCAGATTCAACCCTTGAAATCTTTGTGAAAGATTATGGTATTGGAATTCCAGAAGGTGAGATACAGTTCCTTTTCGACCCATATTTTCGGGCAACAAACGTAAAGCAAATAACAGGAACAGGGCTAGGGTTGAGCATTGTGAAACGTTGCGTCGATCTTCATAATGGAAAAATTCATGTTGATAGCCAAATTGATATGGGAACTACTTTTACTTGTACTATTCCCCTTAACATTGATTCACAGGTGTAATGAGCAAGCGAGTTGTACTTCTTATTGAGGATGATGCCGACCTAAGGGAAACCTCCAAGGAATTCCTTGCCGATGAGGGATTTGAAGCAATCACCGCCGAGAACGGACCGCAGGGTATTCAACTTGCCATTCAGCATAACCCCGATGTAATTGTGTGCGACATTAATATGCCCGGCCTCTCTGGTTACGAGGTTTATAACATGCTCCATCAAATCAACTCAACCGCAGTAATACCTTTCATCTTCCTTACTGCAAAGTCGAGCCGAGAGGAGATACTTACTGGCCTTCATTTGGGCGCCGACGATTATATTACCAAACCGTTCGAGTTCTCTCACCTAATAAATGTAATAAACCTAAGAATACAGCAACGTGCTAAGCTCATCGAGCAGCAAGACGAGAAGTTCAATATCCTATTCAAGAACATCAATGCAGGTGCATGTATTATAAGGAACAATGAGTTCCTTTTTGCTAACCCACATCTATGTAAGCTGTTGTCATACTCCAGCGAGGAGATAAGCGACCTTTCGTTTACAAACATCATTCATCGCGACTCCCTTTCCGATGTTACCCTGGCAATGAATCAGTGCAACGAGGGGGTAAAGAAAGCATTTCTGCTAAACATCAAGGCTCTAACCAAGAGCCAGGAGCCCTTACCCCTCGAGCTTAAGGGGAGTCTTATTTCATTTAAAGGCGAAAGTTGTATCATCTGCACATTCAACGAAGCAGAAACTTCCACCGTGGTTCCCACAAAGAGCCACAAAAGAATTTCTGTAAAGCTCTCCGAACGTGAGGTAGAAATACTTAGGCTAATCTGTCAGGGTCTTTCAAACCTAGAGATATCCGAAAAGCTTTTCATCAGTGAAAGGACCGTTGAGGGGCATCGCTCAAGGCTTTTTGCCAAAACCGACTCAAAGAATGCAGTTGCCCTCGCCATGTGGGCAGTAAAAAATGGATATGTCGAACCATAGCCCCTTAGGTATTTTCCACATCTTCCCAATATCAAAAATCACTACAAATTAGGTGCTACCACTCTATGCGAGCATTTGTGTTTGCACCAAAAAATATAAAAAGGCTTCCTTAAAATCACGTATTCTTTTGTTTATCTTTACTTTATAGTTTAATCGATACTTCCACCAGTAAGTGCCATCACCCTAAATTTCCAATAGGATGCTGGCACTCTTTTTTTGGCCTACAACCTGCTCTAGTTTTGTACTCAAGAAATACAGTCTTTCAAAATATTTTAACCTTAGTACAAACAAAAAAAAGTAACCGCCATGAAACTAAAAGACATTAAAATCGGAACCAAGCTTATTGCAAGCTACGTGCTACTTGCTGTTTTAACTGGAATTGTAGGCTACATGGGCTACACCAAGATTTGGGAGATCGATGAAGCCGATAC
>CAYZSD010000029.1:4340-27643 GCA_964481075.1 uncultured Rikenellaceae bacterium
TAATCATTTCAAGAGGAATAACAATTCCTTTAGCAAAAGGAGTTAAGTACGCGCAGGATATTGCATCTGGCGACCTAACGGCAGACCTCGATGTTGATCAAAAAGATGAGATTGGAGTACTTGGTAATGCCTTAAAGCAAATGCAAGAAAAGCTTAAAGAAGTAATTGCCAGCGTGATGCTTGGCTCTGACAATATTGCCGCTGCTAGCTTACAGATGAGTTCAGGCAGCCAGCAGGTGTCGCAGGGTGCAAGTGAGCAGGCTTCCAGCGCCGAGGAGGTATCAAGCTCCATGGAGGAGATGGCTGCCAACATCCAGCAGAATACCGACAATGCCCAGGAGGCCGACAAGATTTCGCAGAAGGTACAGGATGGAGTTAGCAAGGTGAGCTCTGCTTCGCAGGATAGCTTGGTATCAATAAAGAATATTGCAGAGAAGATTGGTATCATCAACGATATAGCTTTTCAAACAAACATACTTGCCCTTAACGCAGCCGTTGAGGCAGCCCGTGCAGGTGAACAAGGCCGTGGGTTTGCAGTGGTAGCTGCCGAGGTTCGTAAGCTGGCAGAGCGAAGCAAGATTGCTGCTGACGAGATTGTTGCCCTCTCATCGAAGAGCGTGAACGTTACCGAAAATGCTGCCGCCCTAATGGCAGGCCTTATTCCTGAAATAGAACGTACCGCTAAGCTGGTACAGGAAATTGCAGCCGCAAGCTTGGAGCAAACCAGTGGTGCCGATCAGGTAAACACTGCCATCCAGCAGCTCAATCAGGTTACCCAACAGAATGCTGCTGCCAGCGAGGAAATGGCAACCAGCGCTGAGGAGCTCAGCAGCCAGGCAGAGCAGCTCAAGGAAATCATCAGCTACTTTAGGCTTGATGAAAGAAAGGCAACCTCTTTTAGGGCTCAGCGACACTATGAGCCAAGGGTAGCTACAGCATCTAGCTTTCAACATTTTGGAAACGGAAATGGAAAGGGGAATGGTAAGCCTCAGCAAAAAGGAGTTAACCTTAAGATGAGCGAGGCAACACCCGCCAAGAGGAAGGTAGCGTCAACCCAGTTTGTTGCAAAAACCGATGCTAACGACAACGAATACGATAACTTCTAGCATCAAATATTTGGGAGTGTCAACTCTTTGGCACTCCCAATAACATCTTAACAAATGCTAACATTCATCTACCAATCGAGCCAGCAAAAGGGCATCAGCAAGTACAAAATCATTTATCTGGTAAAGGTTAAGACTAAAAACATAAGTAGATGTGCTCTTTCAACCAACAACCCAAAGATTTCAGCTACCTAGATCTTCCCAAAAGCAGCTCTCTTCTAGGTAGCACCAGCTCAACCCTCTCGAGTTTGCTGAGACTACTTAGGAAGGAAAAAAGGGAAAGTTCGAAACAACAAACTTCAACAACAATGGCTTTTTTTGGATACGAAGCGGAAAGTACGGGCAATTCAAGACTTCCAGATATAGCGATTCCCTAGAAGGCCAAAACCAAGAAAAGAAAACAAAACACATTAAAACATTTAGCCATGAGCGAAAAAAGCATAACAAAGATAAACTCCTACCTGTCCTTCAAACTAGGCTCCGAGGAGTTCGCTGCACATGCAAGTAAGGTGCTAAACATTCTGGAAATGACTTCGATAACTGTTGTCCCTAAAGCTCCGGAATACATGAAAGGGGTAATCAACCTTAGAGGAACGGTTCTACCAATCATTGACACCCGTATTAAGTTTGGGATGAGCCCCACTGAGATAACAAGCAACACCTGTATCATTGTTTTCGATATCCTTATGGATGGCGATTATGTGCAGGTTGGCGCCCTGGTGGATGGTGTTCAGGCTGTTC
The DNA here is from genome assembly GCA_964481075.1 of uncultured Rikenellaceae bacterium. Classification (GTDB taxonomy): domain Bacteria; phylum Bacteroidota; class Bacteroidia; order Bacteroidales; family Tenuifilaceae; genus MWFE01. The sequence goes on from CAYZSD010000029.1 coordinate 6,185, forward strand.
TTGAACTTGAACCAGAAAAAATTATGCCTGCACCCAGCATTGGTAGTAAGTACCGAAGCGACTTTATTGAGGGGGTGGCTAACGTGGAAGAGAAATTCGTTATGATCCTCGATATGGACGCTATTTTCACATTCGATGACCTATCCATAATGGTCGAAAGAACCGATCAGGCACAGCACAAGGAAACCATTGAGGTGGTAGGTTAGTGTATTGTACTAAAATAAGCAATTGATTGCTTAAACCAAATCAAAACATAAGGAAGGAGTAAGGGTATGTTTGAGACTAATTATCACGATAAAAGGCGACTTCTAATCATCGACGATGATCAGGATTTAGCTCAATCGCTTCACGACATACTTACAGAAGAAGGATACCTAGTAGATATGGCTGGGGATGGTCGGGAAGGCCTAAAGCTCCAGGCTTACCAACCCTACGATCTTATCATAACTGATATAGTTATGCCCGAGGAGGATGGGCTTGAAGTAATAATGTGGGTTAAGGCTACTAATCCCGAAACCCGAATCATAGCCATATCTGGTGGTGGATACTTCGATTCACGCGATTACCTGCTAATGGCAAAGGAGTTGGGAGCAAGTCTTGTCCTATGCAAACCCTTTGACGTAAATTCCCTAAAAGCAGGAATAAAAAGGTTACTGGAAATTGGTGTAAAAGAAACTGCATAGCACTTCATTTTACAAACCTAAAACCATACAAAAAGAGGAAAACATAACAATAATAATTACTAAGATGAGAACAAAAACTTTTATTTTATTCCTTCTGGTCTTGTGCTTTAAGCAGTTCAGTGCCTTTGGTCAAATAGAGAAGGTTCAAACGGCAATAATCTACCAGTTAACACGGTTAATCGACTGGTGTCCATCAGGAAAGCAGGGTAACTTCACTATTGGCGTTCTAAGCGATGATCCATCCATTTTGAATGAGCTTAGCGCCCTACAAGGGAGAAGGGTAGGGGAGCAGACCATAGTAGTACGAAAGCTTAGCAGCGCACAGGAAGCAACATCAGCTAATATTGTGTTTGTTGCTCGAACCAGAATTCACGAACTCCCAGTTGTAATTTCTGGTATTGGGACCAACTGTACGCTGGTAGTTGCTGATCAACCCGGTGCTGCAAGCCAGGGTGCGGCAATTAGTTTCATCGAGGAGGGGGGGCGAGTCCAGTTCGAGGTGAATAAGTCGTACGTTGAACGTCATTCGCTCAAGGTTAGCAACGACCTGATGAGACTAGCAAAAAATGTGTTTTGAAACAGTTCCCTACGACCCTGATTTTTTACATTCACTTTAATTCCCAGATAGAGCTAATAATTTCATTGGGTATGTTCCACCATTGATTCCTTTGCAATTAAGGGAGGCAATGGTGGAATTTGTTTTTTTACTATTTTTGTAAAAAGCAAAATGTTAGTGTATGTTTTTCAATGCAATGACAGTCATAAAGTTACAACAACAACATTTTAAAAAATGAAAATTCGTTTTTCCATACTTCTCGTAGCATTTACTCTCCAGTTTTTGAATGTATTTGCTCAAATCGAAAAGATTCAAACGGCAATAATATATCAATTTACCAGACAAATAGAGTGGTGTCCTTCTGGGAAACAGGGAAGTTTTACCATTGGTGTTCTAAGTGAGGATGCAAGTATCCTTAACGAGTTGAATTCGCTGCAAGGAAGAAGGGTAGGGGAGCAAGCAATTGAGGTAAAAAAACTCTTGAGCGTTCAGGAAGCAAAAAATGTAAACATTGTATTTGTTACCAAATCGAAAATTGACGATTTACAACAAGTACTTTCGGGTCTTGGGTCTAGTTGTACGCTGGTTATTGCCGATAAGCCTGGTGCAGCAGGTATGGGAGCTGGAATTAGTTTTGTGGAAGAAGGAGGTCGAATACAGTTTGAAATCAATAAATCCTTTGCAGAGAAGCACTCACTTAAAGTGAGCAATGACCTGATTAAACTGGCAAAAAACGTGTTCTAAGTCCAGATTCTTTCTAATTGGTTTAGTGATATGTATCATCATTTTCTACATGTTTATAAGTCTATTTATCTTTTCTTCGATTAGAATTATATAAGTAATTTTGCAGCGTTCGAATTTTAAGGATGTTTGCATGGGGTTGATTTATAAGATACTGATACCTTTACTAATAATTTCTTTTCCAGCCTTCTCACAAATCTCTAAACCGGAGAAATATAGCTGCGAACAGCTCGACTCGTTGATATCTCAGGTTGAAGAGTTGAAGTTAGAAACAGACCAGAAAATTGAAAGAATTGAAGCGGCACTTATAACCTCCGATGATAATTGCTATTTGCAAATTCCTAAAGCCTACGAATCAATTGGACTTGCATACTTCTCACAAAATCTTTTTCAATCGGCAATTTATAAGTTTGAGAAGGCACACGAACAGTATGAGTCATTAAATGATAGCACTGGAGTTTCTCGCACATTAAATAGGATAGGTTTATGCTACTATCGCCTCCTTCGCTACGAGAAAGCTATCGACCATTTCAAGCAATCGCTTTCAATTAGGGAAAAAATTGGCGATAAAACTTTAATTGCCTCAACCCTAAATAATCTGGCCAATTGTTTTTTGGCAATTAAGCAACACGAGCTAGCAATTGACACTTACACCCGAAGTTATTCATTATATAAGGAGATGGGCGATGCAAAAGGGCAGAGTTTTTCGTTGAATAATCTAGGTTTAATTCAAATGGAGCTTGGTCGAAATGCCCAAGCCCTTGAATTTTTCGAAAAGACCTTAGCATTAAAAAAGAGCATTAACGATTCATCGGGTGTTGCTCTTACTCTTGGTAACATAGGTGTTATTCAATCATTGCAGGGGAACTATCGTGAAGCACTAGAAACCTACCACCGAGCAGCAAATATTTACCAGGAAAAGCAAAACAATTTCGGATTGGCGCATGTTTACTCAACTATTGCAGAAATTGAGCTAATTCTCAATAATCCTCATAGAGCCAGCAGCTACCTCTCAAAAAGTAAAGCATTGGCAGGTGATAAGGACAATACTCTTTATTTAAAAAACCTAAAAATTGAATCCGATTACAATTATACAATTGGAAAGATTCAGGAATCGAGGGATAAGCTGTACGAGTACAATAAAGCAACCGAAAAGATATTCAACCAGATGATATCTGAGAGAATTGCTGAGCTTACCTTTATGTTTGAGAATGAAAGGGGCGAAAAAGAGAAGCAAATGTTAAAGGTAAACCTTGAGGTTGAGAGGCTAAAAATACAAAATGTCAAGCTATTTCACCTAGGGCTGATTTTTGCATCATTTGTTCTTCTGCTAATTGCTGTATTCACTGTATCAGTTACCATAAAAGTACGCAAAAAGAATCGGCAGATTCAATCCATGAACGAAGAGCTGAACCATATTAATGAAAACCTAGAGACATTAGTTCAACAACGAACTGCCGATCTTAAGCTAGCACTAAAGAAAGTTGAGGAATCCGATAACTTTAAGTCGTCGTTCCTTGCCAATTTAAGCCACGAGATACGTACACCCCTCAATGGAATTCTTGGCTTCTCCAAACTCCTTAACGATAGCAATATACCTTCAGAAACCAGGAAACAGTACATAAGCATTATCAACAAACGGGGCAGGAATCTTCTCAAAATCATCAACGATATTATCAATATTTCACAAATTGATGCTGGTCAAGTGGAGATTACCAATTCTGTTTTCAACCTTAATCAGCTTCTTAATGATCTTTATAAAATATTTAATTCCGACACCTACGGCAGCAAGAAAGTAAACATTGAGCTAAAAACAATTCGCTCCTTGAGCGATTCAAAAAGTTATATTCTGGCCGACCCAAATCGATTAGAGCAAATTCTTGTAAACCTAATCGACAATGCCTTTAAGTACACCATGAGTGGTAGCGTTGAGTTTGGTTATTATATCGATAAGAATCAAACTCTTCTCTTTTTTGTAAGGGATACAGGAATAGGTATTCCCGATGAGGAAAGGGATTTGGTCTTTAATCGATTCTACAAGGCAGGTCGAAAAAATTCAACTTCTGGTACTGGGTTAGGTTTGCCTATCTGTAAAGGGTTGGTGGAGCTTATCGGAGGGCAAATTTGGTTCGATAGCGTACCGCATCAGGGAACTACTTTCTATTTCACCATACCTTTTATACCCACAAAATCGGGCAATAATAACTATTTCTCCCTCGCTTCTCTAGGTGAAAACAACCTAAGTTTCGAGGGTAAGGTTATTCTTGTTGTTGAGGACGACCTGAATAGCTACCAAATAATTGAGGCTTTGCTTCGCGACACAAAGGCTAAGGTTATTCACTCAAAGAACGGTGAAGATGCTGTAGAAATCTGTAAGATTATTCCGGATATCGATCTCGTTTTAATGGATATGCGGCTTCCATTTCTCAGTGGATATGAGGCAACTACACAGATTAAAAGCATTAAACCTAGCCTTACAATAGTTGCTCAAACTGCTTATGCCCTAAGCGACGACAAAGCAAACTGCTTCAAGGCTGGCTGCGATGACTTTATCCCAAAACCCATCGATCCTGACGATTTTCTTCGAATTGTTGCTTATCATCTGCTGAAACAAACAACCAGCTAACATTTTTCCAGAGTATAGCTTATCTTTTGCAATCAAATGGGCTTGAATACTCCCAAAGTGGAGAGTTTTTTCCTCATAGCATAAAATTGAGAACTTCTCCCAAAGCACCCAATTGTTTGTTTGTGAGACATATACAATGTGGGCTTTTTTTTAAAATTGATGGTATGCTATTAGTTGTTATTTATTTTAACAATTACTATAAATGGAACATTTCATGAAACCAATTGTACATGTTTTTATTGGGCTAATCCTTTTAGTAGGATGCACACCAGTTCAAGAGAAGGAGTGTGAGGTTGACAGTCTGAAAGAGCAAATACTTGCACTACAGGCTGAATCGTATGCAAAGGACTCAACCATTAACGAGTTCTTTAGGGTTCTTAACGAGATTGAAGCAAACCTTATTGTAATTAAACAAAAGGAGCAAATCATTACCAAGCAAACGCTTACCAGCAACGAGCTTCGTGCCGATGCCAAGGCAAGAATTAATCAGGATATCAATCTGATTAACGAGTTAATGAGTAAGAATCGACAATCGATTCGATACCTTAACGACCAGGTTAAAAGTTCTAATTTTCGAATAGAAGAGTTTGAGAAAAGGCTGATTATGGCTAGTGAGATACTTTCGAGCCGCGACGAGGAGATTGATGCTCTCAGGGACAGACTTTCCAAACTAGATTTCTCGATAGGTGTTCTCTATGCCACACTCGATACCCTTAGCAAAGAAAAGCATGAGTTGATAGCCGAGGTGAACCGGCAAACTCAAACGCTTAACACGGCATGGTACGCTTATGGGACAAAGAATGAACTTATGGAAAACCATATTGTTGAGAGAACAGGTGGCTTTCTGGGCTTTGGCCGAACCCTGAAAATTAAGCCCGACTTTAACCCGTCCTACTTCACCCGAATCGACATCACTAGCAATACTATCATCCCTTTATACACAAAAAAGGTTAACCTTTTAAGTACACATCCTAGTGGCTCCTACCTGCTTAATTTGAATGCCCACGGAATAATTGAGCGATTAGAGATAGTTGATTACGAAGCTTTCTGGAGTTCAACCCGGTATCTTGTTATTGAAGTTTACTGAAACTCAAAAAATATTAGTAGTTAGCATTATATTTGTAGTATATAACGGATACTGGTTTTGTAGCAAGAAGATCTAATGGATGTCAATGAAAACCCTAAGCGAGTTTGGATAAAACCTAAGATAATCATTGGGTTTATCCTTGTTCTTGCTATGGCTATTGGTGCAATTCTTGTAACCTATAAGGGATTTGTTGAACTTAGCAAAACTCGCCTAACTCTTTCGGGTCCAAGCCAAAAGCTTATCAAACTAAACTCGATTCTTGCCGATATCTACGAAGCCGAGAGTAACATCCGTACCTACACCCTTACGCAAGACGAAAACTATCTTACGTTGTACTTCTCGTTCCTAATGAGCATTAACGAAAAGGTTGACACCCTGCTAATTCTTGCTTACGATGATGCAGTGCAAAGTGGTAAAATAATGTTTGTTCAGGAGTTACTTACCAGGAAGAAAAGGGTTCTTTCCGATCTTGTCGAGCTTAAAAAAACCGATCAGTACTCTCAGTTCTATAGCATGGCTCTAAGCGAGGTTGAAAAAATTGAAATCGATACTACCCAAAAAGCCTCCGTTATCACTAGCACTACAAAAACCGTTAGGTCACAACACGACACAATCATTTCGCGACATGAGGTTGAAACTCCTCAAGGGATGTTTAATAAGATGAAAAGGTGGTTTGCCAAGAAGGAATCAACCGATACCACCATTACAAAGCTTCTCGTTGAAGTTGAAACGAAGGTTGATACCCTTAAAAGAGCTGTTACTGCTTCCTCTGATAGCTTGCTGAATGAAGTAGTCAAAATTCTGAATATTATTAAACTGCAACAGCAGGAAGCGATCTACAATGTTAGCGCAAAGGAACTCGAAATCCTACAAAGCGACAAGCAGATAATGGACCAGATTCGTACCATTGTTTCGCTACTTGAAAAAGAAGAACTTCTTAACTCCTACAACCTTGCAAGGGATGCACGTGAGGTTGTAAAGAGATCCACAACATCATTGCTAGCCCTAGGTGGAGCCGCACTTTTTATGGTATTGCTTTTTACGTTTTTGATATTCAGGGATATATCAACCTCAAACTATTTTCGTAATAAGCTCCTTGAATCGAAGCGTTACGCTGAAAAATTGCTGAAGATTAAGGAAGAATTTCTTTCGAACATGAGCCACGAGATTCGAACACCCCTTAGCGCTGTCATTGGGTTTTCACGCCAACTAAAACGAACCGAACTTAACCAAAGCCAGGAACTATACGTTAAATCCCTGGAGTCTTCATCGCAACACTTGCTGCAAATAGTAAACGATATTTTAGATCTGTCAAAAATCGAGGGAGGATACTTACAGTTCGAAAGAATTGCCTTTTCTCCTTACGATATTGCTCATGATGCCATTGATATTTTTACAACCAAAGCCTGGGAAAAAGATATTTCCATTCACTACTACTACGGTTTCGACCCACCAGTTCATGTGATGGGCGATCCCTTCCGTTTGAAACAAATTCTGTTCAACCTCCTTAGCAATGCCATAAAGTTTACACACGAGGGTGGTGTTATCCTGCTAGTGAACCACGATAAAGCCAACGACGAAAATTTGTCGTTTACCTTTGAGGTTACCGACACAGGGATTGGAATAGAGCCAGAGAAACTTGATACAATTTTTGAACAGTTTAGCCAGGTTGACTCCAGCACAACAAGGATGTACGGAGGTACAGGGCTTGGGCTTACCATTGTGAAAAAGCTAACCGAACTTCAGGGCGGAAGAATTTGGGTAGCAAGCCAACTCAACAAGGGCACTACATTCACGGTACAAATTGAATACCCCATTTGCACTGAAAAAGAGCTGGCTGAGCCGCCTCCAAGCATTGAACCTCAGAAGACACTCCCCCGCTGGCTCAAAATACTGGTGGTTGACGATGATTCAGTAAGCCGTCTTCTCACTTCTGAAATGTTTAACTACTTCAATATCAATATAGAAACTACTGGTAGCCCAATTGATGCGTTGGAATGGGTTAGTAAAACACACTTCAACATAGTTTTTACTGACATTCAGATGCCTGGAATGAGTGGCTTCGATTTGGTGAAATCGATTAGAAACCAGCTGGGCGAAAGATCGCCCAAAATAATTGCACTCACAGCAAATAGCACAGTCGATCAGCCTAACTATTATCGCGATTTAGGATTCGATGGGGTAATCATTAAACCTTTCGATGAAATCGCTCTCTACAATGCTGTAGCCCCTTTTGTTCATCTGTCGCCAATTGAAATAAAAGAAGAAGTACAGGAAAGAGAGACGAATGAAGAAACATCGGATTACGATGCTTCAAATATTATTCGATTTGCTAGTGGCGACAAGGAGTCGGCAAAACAAATATTGCAATCGTTTATCGATAATTTTAATGTTAACTACGCGACCCTTAGTAAAATGGCTAAGGAAAATGATTGGGAGGGAGTAAGTAACGTGTCGCACAAAATGAAATCGGCTTTTAGGCAGTTAAACGTGTTGGAGGTTGCAAGTATCTTGGAAGAGATAGAGATGACTGCACCTAACGGTGTAAACAGCATGAATATAACCGATTCAATTGGTGTTGTAAAATGCGAAGTTGAAAGGGTGACCGATTTGCTTCAACTTGAAATCGAAAAGCTTTAACTTTTTTTTGAATAATAGATTTTATTGAAATAGAAACAAACTTTATACAAACCAAGAGCAGTGAAGCGAAAATTTGCCACGAACTTAGTTCTACTTCTGGCTCTTAACCTTGTTGTTAAGCCCTTCTGGATTTTTGGTATCGACCGAACGGTTCAGAACGTGGTTGGTCCAAGCGAGTACGGCATATTCTTCGCACTATTCAATTTTTCAATTCTTCTAAACATCCTCCTCGATTTTGGAATTACTAACTTCAACAACCGAGAGATAAGCCGACATGCCCAGCTACTCCCTCGTTATTTTTCAAACCTATTTGTTATCAAATTCTTTTTCGCTTTTATTTATATGATTGTTTGTTTCTCTATGGCTCTCTTTTTGGGATACGGAGGCAAGCATCTTTGGCTCTTGGCTTTTTTATCTTTGAATCAGTTCATTTCAAGTTTAATACTTTATTTTAGAAGTAACCTTAGTGGTCTTCAACTATTTAAAACCGATAGCTTAGTTTCTGTTACCGATCGTGTCCTAATGATTGGTCTTTGTAGCTTCCTGCTTTGGGGCCCATTAAAATATAGTTTCAAAATTGAATGGTTCGTTTACTCACAAACCATAGCATATTCCATTACAGCACTTATTGCCTTTTTAATTGTTTTTAGTAAAGCTGAGTTCTTCAGGCCTCGCTTCGACCGATCTTTTCTGGTGGTCATTTTTAAGCAGAGCTATCCTTTTGCCTTATTAGTGCTTTTGATGTCATTCTACTATCGTATCGACACAGTGATGCTTGAGAGGATTCTGCCCAACGGTGATGTGGAGTCGGGAATTTATGCACAAGCTTTTAGGTTGCTTGATGCTGCCAACATGGTACCTTTCCTCTTTGCAAGCTTACTTTTGCCTATCTTTTCCCGAATGCTCAAAACCAATGAGCCTATTGGCCCCCTGCTTGGGTTCGCCTTCAACATTCTGATGGTTCTTTCTTTCACTTTTGCCCTAGTTTGCATCATTTATCGCGATCCAATAATGGATTTGCTTTATATTCATCACCCCAAGGAATCCTCGGCAGTCCTTGCTATCCTTATGGTTTGCTTTATTTTTATCTCCTCGTCGTATATATTTGGTACTTTACTAACGGCAAACGGAAACCTACGTTATCTTAATTTCACTTCATTTGCTGGGGTTCTAGTTAACATATCCTTTAATATCATACTTATACCTAAGTATCATGCCATTGGTGCAGCTATTGCAAGCATGCTAACCCAGTTAACAATGGCCTCTCTTCAACTTCTGATTGTTTACAAACTTTTCCGGTTCAGTTCAAAAGACTCAAAATTAAAGCTCTCGCTGGTTTTCTTTTTCGGAAGCATTGCAATTTCTTTCATTTTTTGGAAACTTTTTTCCTTTTGGATTGTTGGTTTTCTTGCCTCAATAGCTGGATGTATTATCTTAGCTTTTATCTTGAAATTAGTTAAAATCAAGGAACTTTTTCAACTATTTACCAGTAGAGGGCAAGAATAATATGTGAATTTTTTTTGAAAAACTTTGTTTTTATCCTTTTAGCTTTGATAATGTGAAAACAATAGTATATCTTTAGCCCTAGATTGAATAATACAAGTTATGATTAGTTTCTTTTCCATATAAACATTTACTATGGGAATACTCATTGATAAAACAGCCGACTGCCCATACGTTAACTTTTCCGAAGATGGACTGCTGGAAATAGAGGGTCGCTCAATAACCGAAGATGTATTCTCTTTTTGGCAGCCTCTCATCGATTGGATTGCAAACTATATTTCCTCTCCCGCTGAAATAACAAGGGCAATATTCTTTCTTGAATACTCTAATAGCAGCACTAATAAGTACCTTAACGAAACAATGAGGTTACTCGACAGATGTGCTTCCGAAGGGAACAAGGTTGAAATAGTATGGCGTTACGAGGAGGACGATGAGTCAATCCTTACATTAGGACACGACCTCGAATCGTTAATCTCTACACCCATAAAATTCGAGTCGGTTGAGATGGAGAAGCAGAAGACACAAAAAATTCGCATAAAAAGCAAAAAGTCTGGCAACGAGGCCGTTATTACTATGAGGTACTGGGATGCCATTGTGAGGAACGGACATGGTGAAGAGTATATAATTGTTGAAGAGTTGTAGTTGATTAACTTACAGTATTTCTCAACCCAAAGAAAAATAATAACTGTTCGCATAAATGTACCAGTTTGAACTAAAGGAAACTCCCACAACCCCTTACATACTGCTCGATAATCTGACGGGCGTTATTAAGGTTGAAGGTCGCTCAATTCCTGAAAACGTTATTGATTTCTTCCAACCTATCCTGAATTGGCTAGATGAATACGCAAAGAATCCCCATGAAGCGACCGAGGTTCACTTTAAACTAGAATATTTCAATACCAGCTCCTCCAAGAGAATTTTTGATATCATGAAGAAAGTTGAGAACATTTCAATTCAATCTGGTAAACCCGTTGTCATAAATTGGTACTACGAGGAGGACGATGAGGATATTTACTTTGCTGGCAATGACTACAAAACATTGGTCTCAAAGGTGGAGTTTAACCTCATTGAAATCTAATTAACCCTCCTTTTCCTGCAAATTCATTGTCTTTATCAAGATCTAACGTTTAATATTATGTTTAGAACACTTTTACTTTTTTTGCTTTTGCTTTTTTTATGGGCATGTAATCCAAAAAGTAGAAAAGTACTAATTGAAATCGACGAGCTCGATTCAATTACGCCCAAAATTATACTTCTTCATCCTACTGTTAAAAATATTACTACCTTTCAATACTTAGTTGAAAGTGGGTTGTTCCCTGTAGGGAATAGCAATCAGTTCATTGGGCTTTACCATAGCCGGGGTAGTTACGATTATAGTCAGTCTGTCGATTACATAGAAACAAATAAACTTTCCCAATGGAAATTGGTCGAGATTAGCGATAAGCTTAAACCTAGTACTCTTTTCAAGACCAACGACTGCTCTAAAGTTTTTCAAACCCTATTCGAAAGATCTAATGGGGCAATTTTTTGGGGAGGACCCGATCTCCCTCCAGCCACCTATGGCCAACCCACAAACTTACTTACAGAAATAACCGATATTCATCGTCACTACCTCGAACTGAGTTTCCTCTTTCACCTTTTGGGTGGTTCGCAGGATACACTTTTTTTGCCGCTTCTTACCTCGAAACCGAACTATGTAGTACTTGGTATATGCCTAGGGATGCAAACCATGAATGTTGCCACTGGTGGAACTATGATTCAGGATATCCCTTCAGAATTATATGGAAAGGTTACTGTTGAAGATGTGTTGAGCATGCCTGTCAATCAACAGCATAGAAATTACTACACCAACTATGGTTTGGATAAGTCGTTAATATGGGGTCATTTTCATGAAATACTGTACCAGCACAACTCTCTTTTTGATAGTTTGAATGGCCTGTCAAAAAGCAACCCAAATGTTTGGAGTAGCCACCATCAAGCATTAGGTAAACTTGGAAAGGGTATTGTCCCTGCTGCTTGGTCGATGGACTCATTGATTGTGGAAGCCGTTGCTCACGAAACATTCAAAAGGGTTCTGGGTGTTCAGTTTCATCCCGAAGTAACGGCCATATACAACAATGAAACACTAAAACAACGGCCCTTTAGCAAGGAAAGGAAGACTTACAACGAACTTTACCCCAACGAATCTGGAGCACTTTTTCATAGAAATTTTTGGGGACACTTTTCTTCCTTTTTCAAACAGGAATAGATTTCTACTATGATGAAGTCGGAGCAGATAATTGCAAAGTATTAGACGCCTCTTCCTCTGAATACGGTGATAAGGGTATAAATAATTATCCTTAAGTCAACGTAAAGTGTCATATTTTCAAGGTAAAGCAAATCGAACTTCAGACGCGAAATCATCTGATCAACATTCTCAGCGTATCCATATTTGACTTGCCCCCAGGAGGTTATTCCTGGTTTAACCTTTTGAAGATGGAGGTAATGAGGTGCCTTTTTTACTATCTGATCGATATAGAATTTTCTCTCGGGGCGAGGGCCAACTAACGACATGTCTCCTTTTAGAACGTTGTAAAAATTTGGCATCTCATCGAGACGGGTTTTTCGTATGAATTTACCTATAGGGGTTACTCTAGTATCGTTTTTGCTCGAAAGAGCAGGCCCATTCGCTTCAGCATCAACATACATTGATCGAAACTTGTATATCATAAAAGGTTTACCGTATCTACCTATCCTTTCCTGGCTATAGAATACAGGGCCTTTCGAGGTTACCTTAATAATAAGAGCAAGCATCAGAAACAACGGAGAAAGAATAATTAAAGCTAACAATGAAAGGGTGATGTCAATTAATACCTTTGTCTTCTGTTGCCACTGGGGCATCAAATCAAACGAAACCTGAATAAGTGGCGTTCCAAAAATTGAGGACATCTTAACTTTCCCGGTCAGGAAATCATACAGATTTGGAATAACCTTTACAACCACATTCTGACTTAAGACATCGTTAATAATCCTTGTTAGGAGCCTATTGTCGCCTGTTTCTAATGCAAGGATAATCTCTTCAACCCTGTGGTTTGCTATTATCTCTCTCATGCTTTGAAAAGTTCCAAGGTGAGGAGTTATACCTGCTAACGAATATTTCGATCTAATGCCAGTGCTAACAAACCCGATGATCTTGTTTCCGTTCGATTTAATCTGACTCTCAATTTCATTGAAAAGTTCTAGGGCATTTTCACCATCGCCTACAATAATAGTTGGAAATCCAAATTTTCTAGAACGAATTTTTCTTATGGTTGATGAGGTAATAAGTAAACGGGGAAAGTAGGTTAACGTAAATTGGAGGAAGAAAAGGGATAGGAAAAGTTGGTAGTAATTCTTATAGGAAGCAACGTAGTCGTCGAGTAGAAGGAGAAAGAAAAGGATTAAAACACCCACTATATTGCTCCATATTGAAGAACCTAACTCTTTTAACCTCGATCTTCGGTAAACATCCTTGTAAAACCCGTTGATATAAAAAACAAGCAACCAAAAGAGGGGGATTATTGCAAGCCCTTGTAAAAACCTAAAATCGAACTCAAACGACACATAGTCGCCAAACAACTGCTTTTCAATAACTTCTTTTCTGTAAACATGGAAAAGAAACCAAGAAAGCAGCGATCCAACGTAATCAAATATAATGTACTTTAGGGTTTGTAGACGTTTATTCACAAATACTTATTGATTTTTTAACGGTGAAAAATAAGATTTTTTTATTTTGCTTTTCTGAATAATGTCAAAAAACATTAAAACGTTAGTATTTGATTGTTATTTCTAAATGTTAATAAATTATTCGATAAAACCCTTTTTTAAGACCTGGTTAATGTTTTTTAATCCCGAAAAATGCAAATTATTGGGATATATTTGTAAAATGTAGAATAAAGCACATAGAACTGTACAAATAATGGAAGATTCATTCAAACACAAGGGATTAAGAAAAAAACTAGTTGAGGAGGTTCGTCGAAAAGGGATAACCGACGAGCGTGTGCTTGCTGCCATTGGGAAAGTTCCACGACATCTTTTTATGGAGAGTAGCTTTTTAAATTTTTCTTATAAAGATTCGGCATTTCCCATTGGCTCGGGGCAAACCATCTCCCAACCCTATACTGTTGCCTTTCAAACGCAGCTCCTTGACCTTAAACCCATGGAGAAGGTTTTGGAAATTGGAACAGGTTCAGGCTACCAAACAGCAATTCTTCTCGAGATGGAGACTAAAGTGTTTACCATTGAAAGACAAAGAGAACTTTTTGTTAAGTCTAAAGCACTTTTGGAGAGCATGGGTTACAACCCCCATTTTTTCTTTGGCGATGGATACCAGGGAATGCCTTCCTATGGCCCATTCAACAAAATACTTGTAACTGCCGGAGCTTCAGAGATTCCACAAGCCCTTATTGAACAACTTGCAGTCGGGGGGCGCATGGTCATCCCTTTAGGAGATAGTATGGGACAGGATATGCTGCTTCTGGAGAAAATCTCGCCCTTTGAAACTAAAACTTCTAAACATGGTCGATTTATTTTTGTTCCATTATTGAAAGGTACCAATAGCTAAAAACTATCAATAATAAATATAATGACAAAGCTCAAACAATTCGTTTTCAACCCCTTTCAGGAAAACACTTTTGTCCTTTACGATGATACTGGCGAGTGCATTATTGTTGATGCTGGTTGTTACACCAAAAGCGAACAAGAGGAATTGGTAACCTTCATCGAAACAAAAGGTTTAAAACCTAAGTACGCTATCAACACACACGGGCATGTGGATCATGTGCTTGGTAACAGATTTGTAAAAGAAAAGTTTAATATTGAGATTCTTGCACATGGCGATGATGTTCCGCTTATGCAATCGGCTCTTCGACATGCCATGATGTATGGCTTGGCTATTGATGATGTCCCATCAATAGAAAGGATGCTTTTAGATGGTGAGGTAATTGAATTTGGCAATTCCAAGCTAATTGTTATTCACACACCTGGTCATTCACTTGGTGGTATCTGCCTTTACTGCAAGGAGAGTAACTTCCTCCTATCAGGGGATACCCTTTTTAGGGCATCCATTGGCAGAACTGATCTCCCTGGCGGGAACTACGATCAGCTGATTGATAACATTTCTTCCAAACTCCTTTCTCTTGACGATTCAGTTGTGGTTTATCCAGGGCACGGCGATTCATCAACCATTGGGTGGGAAAAGGATAACAATCCCTTCCTAAATGAACAATAGTTGTTTTTTGCTTGTTTAGTGAAAAATAGTAAAAAGCAGTAGCCTTTTATTGAAAATCTGTAATCATTTTTTTATTTTTACCTCCAAATCATAAGCATTAACCATTGCAATCTTCAGAATTTTGTAACCAATAAATCCCTTATTCTCATGTCAACTGAACGCTTTGAAACCCGCCACATTGGTCCTCGCGACCATGAACTGGACGAAATGTTGAAATCCATCGGAGTCAAGTCTCTCGATGAGCTTATTGACCAAACGGTTCCAAAATCCATTAGGATGGAAAGGGAACTTAATCTCCCAAAGCCCTTAACCGAACAACAGTATCTGGCTAAGATAAAGAGCCTTGCATCGAAGAATAAGATTTACCGTTCGTTTATTGGGATGGGGTATTACGGAACTCAAACACCTTCAGTTATTTTGAGAAATATTTTTGAGAACCCGGGTTGGTACACATCCTACACTCCATATCAGGCCGAGATTAGTCAGGGTCGCCTGGAAGCTCTTCTCAACTTCCAAACTGTTGTAATGGATTTTACCGGAATGCCCATTGCCAATGCTTCACTACTCGATGAGGCAACAGCAGCCGCAGAAGCCATGATAATGATGTTCAACTTACGTTCACGCCAAGCCATTAAGGAGGAGCGTGATGTTCTTTTCGTAGATGGTGATATCTTTCCACAGAACTATGAGGTAATTGAGGCACGAGCCAATCCTCTTGGAATAAAGGTTGTTACAGGATGCTACGCTGAGTATCAATTTACTGGCAAGGAGTTTGGTGTGGTAGTTCAGTATCCATCTGCAAAGGGCAATGTGCGCGACTATGCAACCTTTGTTCAGAAAGCCCATGAAGCAGGAACACTATTTACGGTAATTGCAGATTTACTTTCACTTGCCCTTATCGCCCCTCCGGGCGAGTGGGGTGCTGATATTGTTGTGGGATCAACCCAACGCTTTGGAGTTCCCATGGGATTTGGCGGCCCACATGCTGCCTTTTTCGCAACAAAGGATGATTATAAGCGCAGTATGCCCGGTAGGATTATCGGCGTTTCCATTGACAGACATGGCAATAAGGCTCTCAGGATGGCTCTTCAAACCCGTGAGCAGCACATCAAGCGTGAGCGGGCAACCTCCAATATTTGTACAGCACAAGCCCTTCTTGCCACAATGGCGGGAATGTTTGCGGTTTATCATGGACCAGAGGGCATCAAACGCATTGCCAAAAATGCCCATGCCGCTGCAATAACCATTGCCGAAGAGCTCGTTAAGCTAGGTTACAATCAGAATGTTAAGAACATCTTTGATACCATTGAGATTGAGCTACCAACTGGTATTAAGGTGGATATGATTAAGCGTAAGGCCATCGACAAGCAAATCAACCTGAACTATAAAAAGAATGGTGTAATTGGCATTAGCACCGATGAGTTAACATCGATTGATGATGTTAATATATTAATTGGAATCTTCGCTGAGGTTGCTGGCAAACCGGCCCCAACTATCACAAAACTAAATGATTCAGTTAGAATACCCGAAAACTTGCAGCGTAAATCCTCTTACCTAAATGAGAAGGTATTCAACTCTTTCCACTCCGAGACCGAGATGATGCGTTACATCAAGAAGCTGGAAAGAAAAGATATTGCGCTGAATCATAGTATGATATCATTAGGAAGCTGCACCATGAAGCTTAACGCTGCAACGTTAATGCTTCCTTTAAGCTGGGTTGAGTTTGGCAATATCCACCCCTTCGTTCCAACCGATCAAGCAGAGGGCTACATGAATCTAATCTGCGAATTGGAGCAGCTTCTGGCTGAGATTACTGGGTTTGATGCCGTTTCGCTCCAGCCAAACTCAGGAGCTGCGGGTGAGTACGCTGGATTGATGGTAATTCGTGAGTACCATATTAGTCGTGGCGAGGATCATAGGAACGTTGTGCTTATTCCAGCTTCGGCTCATGGCACAAACCCTGCGAGCGCTGCCATGGCTGGCATGGAGGTGATTGTGGTTGCCTGCGATGAGAAGGGAAATATTAATATTCAGGATCTTAAAGAAAAAGCAGAGAAGCATCGCGATAATCTTTCATCATTCATGGTAACGTATCCATCTACACATGGTGTTTTTGAGAGCCAAATCAGGGAGATGAACAGGATTATTCATGACAATGGTGGCCAGGTTTACATGGATGGAGCCAACATGAACGCACAGGTCGGGCTTACCAGCCCAGGAATTATCGGTGCTGATGTTTGCCACCTTAATCTTCACAAAACCTTTGCCATTCCTCATGGTGGTGGCGGTCCTGGCGTTGGCCCCATTGGCGTTGCCAAGCATCTTGTTCCTTTCCTCCCATCGCATCCAGTTGTAAGAACAGGAGGGGAAAAGGGTATTAAGGCTCTTTCTTCTGCTCCTTGGGGAAGTGCAAGTGTTCTTCCAATTACCTACGGTTACATCCTGATGCTTGGTGCAGAAGGTTTGAAGAAGGTTACCGAGATGGCCATTCTCAATGCCAACTATCTTGCTGCAAAGCTGAAGGGTAATTATGAGGTGCTTTACTCTGGCGAAACTGGTCGTGTTGCACACGAGATGATTCTCGACTGCCGCCACTTTAAGCAAACCTACGGCATAGAGACTGGTGATATCGCCCGTCGATTGATGGATTACGGTTACCACGCACCTACCCTCTCGTTTCCAGTACATGAAACGCTAATGGTTGAACCCACCGAGAGCGAGTCGAAGCAGGAACTCGATCGCTTTGCCGATGCAATGATTTGCATTAAGAAGGAATTAGAAGAAATCAAGGATGGCAAGGCTGATAAGGATGATAATGTTTTGAAGAATGCACCCCACACCGTTGTTAAGGTTTCTGCAAATGAGTGGAATCATGCCTATGACCGTCAAAAAGCAGCTTTCCCGCTTCCATGGATAGCGTTCAACAAGTTCTGGCCTACCGTTAGCAAGATTGATTCAGGCTATGGCGACCGAAATCTGGTTTGCTCCTGCGCTCCTATTGAAGAGTATATGTAAACACCCTTAACATTCCATCCCCGATAAAGGACATCGGGGCAGGCTGTCCGCCTGTACATTGGCGGACATGGAATCGTTAAGAAAGCAATTTGTAAATAATATTTTGGCTATGAATCAGGATATTCGCTGGAAGCAACGATTTGAGAATTACAGGAAAGCTTTGGGTCAGCTAACTAAGTTCATCGATAAGGGTGAACTCAATGAGTTGGAGCTACAAGGGCTTATTCAATCCTTTGAATATACATTCGAACTTGCTTGGAACGTGATGAAGGACTTTCTGAAAGAAAGAGGTAACCAAAATATTTATGGTTCGAGGGATGCTATAACAGAATCATTTAAATATGGGATTATTTCCAATGGCGAGGGTTGGATGAGCATGTTTAAGGATAGGAACAAAACCAGCCATACTTACAACGAGGAGGTAGTCAATGAGATTGCCAGTAATATTATTAACCAATATTTCAAGCTTTTCAATGATTTTGCCATTAAAATGGGTGCTTTATGAGGTATGGGCTGTCTGAAGATGTGATTGAAAAGATTAGGTCAGTATTTGAAACGTTCCCCAAAATTCAGGAAGTAATAATATATGGGTCTAGGGCAATTGGCTCACATAGAGAAGGTTCAGATATAGATTTTACCTTTTTTGGACATGGTATCACCAACAACGATTTGAACCAAATCAGCCTAAAGCTTGATGAACTATTATTACCCTACACGTTTGATTTGTCCATTTTTAGTCAAATTTGCAACCCCAACCTGATTGATCACATAAATAGGGTTGGTAAGGTATTCTATTCCGCAATTAACGCCCCCAAGTCAAATAAAAAAGTATGATGAGACGTCTTGTTTCGACAAGATAACGAGTTGGAAAGTCTTTCCAATCCCCCCTTAACATTTCATTCTACCTGTCGGTAGACAGGCGTTGAGGAAGTGATAAATTTAAATCCCTAAAATTCCAACGTCAGGTTGTTCTTTGCCTGACTTGGAATCGTTAAGGAATTTTTTTCAAAAAAAACACACTTCCGAACCTTTTAATTCACAAATATATATGTCGAAAAACAATGTTTTTTAACATATTTATCCGTAAGAATATGCTGTATAACATAAAAACAGTATATCTTTGCCCCGATATTTTAGTTGGGACTAACCTATCTGGGAAAATATGATAAAAAAGGTTCTTATTGCAAATAGGGGCGAGATTGCTGTGCGCATCATTCGCTCCTGTCGTGAGCTGGGAATCCGCACGGTTGCCGTTTACTCCGATGCCGACCGAACAGCCATGCACGTTCGATACGCCAGCGAAGCCTACCACATCGGCCCTTCGCCTTCAACTGAAAGTTACCTTGATGCAGACAAAATTATTGAGGTTGCACTCAAAAGCAAGGCCGATGCAATTCATCCAGGTTACGGATTCCTTTCGGAAAATGCCAGTTTTGCAAAAAAGTGCAGCGATGCTGGAATCATCTTCATAGGCCCTTCAATTGATGCAATCCAACGTATGGGCGATAAGATAACGGCTCGTCAAACCATGATTGCTGCAGGCGTTCCTGTAGTACCAGGTACAGAGCAAAGTGTAATTGATGAGACAAGTATAAAGCAGATTGTTAAGGACATAGGTCTTCCTGTAATCATAAAAGCATCGGCAGGAGGGGGAGGAAAAGGGATGAGGCTGGTGCGTCAAGAAGCCGACCTTGTTTCAGCCTTTAGAATGGCGCAATCCGAAGCCCTATCTGCATTTGGTAATGGCTCGGTTTATGTTGAGAAGTACATCGAATCGCCACATCACATAGAGTTTCAAATACTTGCCGATAGGTTTGGCAGCACTGTTCACCTTTTTGAGCGGGAGTGCTCAGTTCAACGGCGTCATCAGAAGGTGATTGAGGAAACGCCATCACCCTTCCTAACACCTGAATTGCGGATAGCAATGGGCGAAGCGGCAGTTAAGGCTGCAAAGGCTGTTGATTATGAGGGTGCTGGTACCATCGAGTTTCTAGTAGATGCCAAAAGGAATTTCTACTTCCTCGAGATGAACACCCGCCTTCAGGTTGAACATCCTATAACTGAGCGAACCACTGGAATCGATATTGTGAAGGAGCAAATAACCATTGCTTCGGGAAAGCCGCTTTCTTTCAAACAAGAAGAAGTTCAACAGCATGGTCATTCCATTGAGTGCAGGATATCGGCTGAGGATCCGTTCAACAACTTCATGCCAAACCCTGGCGTGATTCGCCATATAAGCGAGCCAAATGGGCTGGGTATCAGAACCGATGGGTACGTGTATGAGGGATTTGAAATCCCAATGTACTACGATCCAATGATAAGCAAGGTGATTTCATGGGGAAGAACTCGTCAAGAGGCCATTGATAGGATGCAGCGAGCATTGTATGAGTACAAAATAACAGGCGTGAAAACATCCACAAAGTTCCTCGAACGAATAATGCAGAACCAAGAGTTTAGGAATGGAATTTACGATACTCACTTCATTGATAAGCACAAGGATGAGCTGTTAGCAGAACATGACGAGGACAAGAGTACGGCATCCGATATGGCAATAATTGCCGCTTATATCGACTATACCTCTAAAATGGAGCGGGTTGCAATGGGCGATTACATGATTACCCGCAACGGAAAGTGGAAGGAATATGGATTGATAAAATCCTTACAGCGAATATAATACGAAACTATCATGGCACTAGATATCAAAATTGGGAGTAGAGAGGCGAGGGTTCAGCTTGTCAAAAAGGAGGGTTCGAAAGCGGTTATTTCTGTCGATGGAGTTGAGTATGATGTTGACATTGTGATGGTTGAGGAGGGAGTTTACTCAATTATCCACGAGGGTGAATCGTATAATATAGAGCTAATACCTGGTGGGGGAGCAAAAAACTACTTCGTTAATACTTACAGAAACTCATTTGAGGTAGAGATAATCGATGCGCAAGCCCGATACCAGCAGAGCAGGAACAAGGACAATATCGACTCTGCCGAAAAAATAATTACTACACCCATGCCTGGTCGTGTTGTTAAAATACCTGTAAAACAAGGGGATATAGTTACTAAAGGGACAGCGGTAATAGTAATTTCAGCAATGAAAATGGAAAGTGAGTACCGTTCTCCAGTTGATGGAACAGTGAAGAAGATTTATGTGATGGAGGGTGATTCAATTACTGGAAACCAGCCTTTGATCGAGATCGAGTAGGATTCAAGGTTAAAGATTCAAGCCCCGACCCCGAACCCCGAAGCATCGGGGTCGGGGCTCGGGGAAAGGTTAAAGGTTAAAGGATTTTTCGGAGGAAGGAGTAACTTAATTAGACAAAGTTTATATTTCATCTAGTCAGAGTTTTATTGAGAGACTGTTTAAAT
>CAYZSD010000030.1:0-27534 GCA_964481075.1 uncultured Rikenellaceae bacterium
GCGAAGCCGCTCCGAAGTCCCGATGTCAACCCACACCTGCCAGCCCTGACTGCCGTCAGGCGGGCGGCAGGCTGGTTGGCTACACCCCTTGTTGTGGTGCGTTATTTAAGCTGTCATTGGATTTATTTGTATTTGTCCTCCAATCGCTCTTAACACTTTCATAATTGTCTCGAATTGAGGCTTTGATCCATCAGATAAAGCTTTGTATAAGCTTGGTCTGCTTAACCCTGTTTCTTGAGCAATTTTAGTCATTCCAATCGCTTTAGCGATATGTCCAATCGCTGCAATTACATCTGAATCATTCCCCTCTGCCAAAGCAGCGTTTATATATTCCGCTATCATTTCGTTGCTATCCAAATAGTCTGCTATATCAAATCTTGATGTTTCCATATCCCTAGCTTTTAAGTCTTTTTAAAATTTCCTTTGCTCTTTCAATGTCTCTTGGTTGCGTGGATTTGTCTCCGCCAATAAGCAATATGATTATTTTCCTGTCCGACTCCTTGAAGTAAACTCGATAGCCTTTAGCGTAATTAATTTTTATCTCACGAATTCCATTACCCACATGCTCACAATCGCCAAAATGCTCATCATTCGCAATCTTTTGAATTCTAAATAATCTTTTGGCTTTTGCTCTTAAATCTTTTAGCTTTTTAAGCCATTTGTCAAACTCGTTTGTTTTCTCAATAAAATACATCGAAACTATGTATTCATTTGGATACAAATTTACGATATTTTTTATAATCGAGTATGGTTTTATTCTAAAATCTAATGCTTATTTCATTTTTTCATTACTGAATAAGTTATGCAAATAATAATTCTGAAATATTATGTCAATGTTCATACTATCAATTTGAAACATTCTCATATTAAAGTATTTTCCTTTTCAATCAATCAAAAGGTTACAATCGAAGTTGCAACGACTATTGTTTTTTTTAATGCACCACAACTCATCAATAGCAATTATAGTTTCCCTTTTTGCTAGTGCGCAAAAAACTTTGCAAGGCTTAAAGAGTGGGATGATGATGTTCCTAAAACTTATACCAACGCTAATCAACGTTTTAATTTTGGTTAGCGTTTTTCTTTTTCTCGTTCCCAACGAGATGCTAGTTGAGTGGATGGGTGATAGTTCTGGGGTTAAAGGGTACATTAATGTTCATCCTTATTGGACTATTCGATGTTTGGGTACCACGCGAGAAAGTGGTACAATACATTGGAGATGAGTCGGGGATAAAAGGAACTTTTTTGGTTATCCTTTTGGCAATGCTACAAGCAGGCCCTCTTTATGGAGCATTTCCTTTCGCTTATATCCTTTGGAAGAAGGGAAGTTCTGCTAAGAATATCTTTATCTATTTGGGAGTTTACTCCACAATAAAAATCCCAATGCTAACCTTTGAAATCGGTTTTATCGGATTAGAATTCTCGCTTTTACGTTCATTTATTACCCTTTCAGTCTTCATAATTATTGGATATCTAATGGAATGGATAATTGGTAAGAAAAACTTTAGGATGACCCAACCCTAAAAAAGTATATTAAAAAACACGTTGTATTCTTAGTTAATTGCTTTCTTAATCACCTAGCTATCGCTGGTGTTGGCTGTCATTTCTGGTAATTGTAGCTAATGAAAAAAAGAAGAGCGTGCGGAGAAAAACGAATTATTCGCCTCAATAATGCGGAGAATAATCTGTATAATTACCGCAAAATAGAAAAAGTTCATGCCAACATACATTTATTAATATGAAAACTGGCCAGAATTCACCTGGAATGACAAACAGATTAATGTGATTCTAGGTAAAGTCCGAAATCTACAAGGGAAAATTTATGGACAAATGGGAACACTTGGATTTTCAATTAAGGAAGAAACCATTTTATCTACTTTAACACTCGATGTTTTAAAGTCATCAGATTTAGAAGGAGAATTTTTAAATTACGAACAAGTTCGTTCTTCAATTGCCAAAAACTTGAGATAGAATATTCTGGAATAGTGCATATTGATAGACAATATTGAAAACTTATAGGCATTGCATAGATTACCTTAACTTAACTGCCATTTTTACCAATAGACCCAATTAAGACTTGACTCAGAGAACCTTTATCAAAAACTTTTGCAAAAGTTAACATAGATTTTTCATTTATAATTTTGAGAAAAACAAACAATGTCGTATGTTTGCGACATAAAACATTTAAGCATGACATACCCCAAAACATCGCTTTTCGATGCCGATTTACAAGAAATTGCAGCACTCGCAAAAACCCTTTCGCACCCGGCAAGGCTAGCCGTACTTCGATACCTTGCCAGCTCCGAAACCTGTATCTCTGGTGATATTTCCGACGAAATCCCTTTGAGCAGAACAACAGTATCGCAGCATCTGCAAGAACTTAAGAGGGCTGGATTAATTCATGGCGAAATTGAGGGAACCAAGGTTTGCTACTGCATTTGCAACGAAAATCTTAGTAAAGTCTTCAACCTTTTTCATCATTTTTTTGAAGAGATTGGAAATGGAAAAACAACCTTCTGCAAATGATAAGCGCAGCATCTTCAAATACTAGCCATAAACTTGGTATCCCAGTAGTGTCTTCTAAATGGACCAAGACCGATATTTGGGAACATGTTAAGTTAAGATGGTCAATAGGTAGAAACAAATCCAAGGTAAAACCAGGGATTTATGCCATTGGCAATCCAACATCCGATTCGGATGTGTTTGTCACAGCAAATTACAAGTTAAGTTTCAACCATCTACGAAGAGCCCTCGATGGCTTTGATGCTTGGATACTTGTGCTTGACACAAGAGGTATAAACGTTTGGTGCGCTGCTGGAAAAGGGACTTTTAGCACTTCTGAACTGGTAAAGCGAATAAAGTGGCATGGATTGGAAAAGGTAGTGAACCATAAAAGGTTAATTGTACCCCAACTTGGAGCAACGGGTGTATCAGCACACGATGTTATGAAACGTTCGGGTTTTAGGGTAATCTTCGGGCCGGTACTCGCAAGCGATATCAAAGATTTTATTAGTAATGGCTACAAGGCAACTCCAAACATGCGAAGGGTTTCATTTCCATTGTGGGAAAGAGTAAAGCTAATTCCAGTTGAACTCGCTTACGGCAAATACTTCCTTTTAATAATCCCGCTGTTTTTTTTAATCATTTCTGGTATTGACTCAACGGGTTTATCAATTGAAAAAGTAATAAACATTGGAGGAAAATCTGTACTATCTTTAATTGTAGCATATATTTCTGGAAGCGCGATTACCCCAATTTTGCTGCCCTACATACCCTTTAAAAGTTTCTCACTAAAGGGACTTTTTGTGGGTATTATAAGTGCTGCTGCCCTATTCTGTTTGGGGGTAATTAATTATCCTTTGGCTGAGGTTGTTGCATGGTTCCTAATCATTGGCGGTTTATCGTCATTTATGGCAATGAACTACTCTGGCTCATCCACGTTTACATCGTTATCGGGAGTCAAAAAGGAGATGAAGTATGCGCTTCCATCGCAAATTTTTAGTTTGAGTGTTGGTTCTCTTACATGGATTGCAATGCGTTTTATTTAATAAAAAGAATATGAGTAGATTAGTATATCTGTCTGGTGTGTCAACCCTTAAACTCGATGAAGAAAAATGCACTGGATGCACTATGTGCACCATTGTTTGCCCCCACGAAGTTTTTAAAATTGAGGATAAAAGAGCAAAAATTATTGACGTTGATTACTGCATGGAGTGCGGTGCATGTCAGAAGAATTGCCCAGAGGGAGCCATTTCGGTAAAATCTGGCGTGGGATGTGCTGCTGCTGTAATTTCGGGCATGCTAAATATCGATAACCCATCGTGCTGCAGCATTCCTAAGAATACAAATTGTTGTTAAAAAAACATTCTAAAACTACTAATATGAAAATTCTGATTCTCTGTACCGGAAATTCCTGTCGAAGCCAAATGGCCGAGGGATTCCTAAAGTCTTTCGATGCTAGCATTGAGGTTTACTCTGCTGGAACCGAACCATCAAGTCAAGTTCATCCGCTCGCCATTAAGGTGATGGCCGAGGCGGGTATCGATATCTCAAAAAATCAACCCAAAAGCGTTGTTCAATTCATCTCCGAAAGTTTCGATTTTGTAATTACCGTTTGCGGTGGTGCAAACGAGAGTTGCCCTACTTTTACTGGCAAGGTTGCAAATAGATGGCACATCGGTTTTGATGATCCCGCCGAGGCAACTGGAACCGAAGAGGAGGTGCTGCAAGTTTTCCGCCGTGTGCGCGATGAGATTGCTGAGGGATTTGGCGGATTCTACAAATCGCAAATCAAAAAGGAAGATAGGTGTGGTTGCTGCTGTGGGTAAGAAATATTCTAAAAATCATAAACAACCTAACTAGGTAAAAACATGAGTACAATAAAGCAAATAGGTTTCTTTGAAAAGTACCTAACCATTTGGGTTGCACTTGGAATTGCCTTTGGGATTGCAATTGGTCATCTTGTGGACGATGGCATTGAAATAATTAGCAGTTTGGAAGTTGCAAAGGTTAACATTCCGGTGGCAGTCCTAATCTGGCTAATGATCTACCCCATGATGCTTCAGGTTGACTTTACCAGTATCAAGCAGATTGGAAAAAAGCCCCGTGGGGTTGTGTGGACGGTAATCATAAACTGGCTGATCAAACCCTTTACCATGGCATTTTTTGCCTGGCTTTTCTTCTCAAAGCTTTATCAAGCGTGGATCGACCCCTCATTGGCAGGTGAGTACATTGCGGGAGCTATTATCCTTGGTGCCGCACCCTGTACGGCGATGGTGTTTGTGTGGAGCTACCTTACCGATGGCGACCCTAACTACACGCTGGTTCAGGTTTCGGTTAACGACCTGATTATCCTTGTAGCTTTCGTGCCAATTGTTGGGCTTCTGCTAGGTATTACCGATGTAATCATTCCCTATGATACCCTTGTGGCAAGTGTTGTAATTTTTGTTGTAATCCCTTTAGTGGCAGGAGTAATAACCCAAAGAATACTTATCAAGTTACACGGGATAGAGTGGTTTAAAACCGTTTTTCTTCCCAAACTGAAACCGATTAGTATTGTAGCACTGCTCGTTACGCTTGTATTGCTGTTTGCATTTCAGGGGCAGAACATTCTTAACAACCCTTTCATCATTCTGTTGGCAGCAGTCCCATTGGTAATTCAAACCTATTTCATATTCTTTCTGGCATGGTTTGGCGGCAAAAAGCTAAATCTTTCCCATCCAGTTTGCGCACCTGCTGCAATGATTGGTGCCAGCAACTTCTTCGAGCTGGCTGTGGCCGTTGCCATTGCGCTATTTGGGTTGCAGTCGCCAGCCGCACTGGTTACGGTTGTTGGGGTGCTGGTTGAGGTGCCTGTGATGCTCTCGCTGGTAGCTTTTGCCAATAGAAAAGGGTATTAACTTACAAACAAACAACTGACAATCTACTCAATATATCAAAATGCCAACATTCTACTGCAAATCGTGCAATCTTAAATTCGAGGCCGAGGGAGTAAAACAGGAATGGATTGACCCTACTTTTGGCCCTTGCAGCAAGCTAACTGCTCCATGCCCTTCAAGTGGCGAAGAGTGCAATGAGTACCAATTACCTAAGCAGTCCAAAGAGGCTAATCAACCAAATTTTTCTGCTTGTGGCATGGGGGGAGGATGCCGTGGATGTGGATAATAATGTAAAATGCAAAACAGCAAAATGTAAATCGGAATTAAGAGCGGTTAATCCCAGAAATCTTTTACTCCTGCTTGCCCTGCCTATGTCGGCAGACAGGCAGCAGGCAAGTTTTTTACATTTTGCAGTTTTACACTTTGCTTTAATCTGTTTTAGGATTAGATTTCTTTAGTGCTTATGGTCGCACTTCGAATGGTTGTGCTTAGCCTCGCTTTTACCGGAGCATTTTGACTGGCATTTGGCTGCATCTGCTTTTTTATCAGCTTTATCACAGCATTTTCCTTCGGATTTTGATGTGTCGCAGCAATCTTTTGCGCACTTTGAGGGGTCGCAACCAGCTTTAGCACATTTTTCTGGATCGCACGATACCTTGCCGTCCTTGCTGCTGCAACAATCTCCTGAAGTACCGCAACAAGCCTTGTCTTTTACAACTTCAGTTTTTGCCTTCTTGGTTTCGTTGGTGTTATCACCAGCTTTAACAATTAAAGTAACAGCCAATGCTACAACTACAAGTCCAATGGTTCCAAACAAAATCTTTTTCATCCCAAATAGAGTTAAGTGATTAATAATAAAGTTAATTGAGTTATTTAATAGTTCAGTTAATACTATGATTCCTCTTTTTACACTGCAAAACTAGCTTGCTTAAGTTAGTAGTAAGGTTATTCAGAGGTTAATTCGAGCTATAGAGATGTTAATTTCGGCTTTTTCTATCAAATAGATTGTAACTTTGCTACATGAATAAAAAGAACCACCATCTACTTCTTCTGGTTTTTACAATCCTGAGCATTACCGTGCTTTTGGGGATACAAATCAATTGGATGCTGAAAACTGCCAGAATGCAGGAAACACAGTTCAAACATGCTGTTTCCTTGGTGCTGAGCAAAACCGTTGAAAATCTGAGAGAAGATAAGGCAATTTGTGCTGAGATAACGAACTGTCTCCTTGATAGCGGGACTCAATCTTGCTCGTTCACAAACCAGAATAGAATTATAGTTTCTGGGCTCGATAGCCTGATAAGACGTGAGCTTAAGAGCTTGAATATTGATTTGGATTTTGAGTTTGAGCTTGTTGAAAAGGGAACTTTACAGGTGTGCCCTTCACAAAAAAATATCTATATAAACAAGACCCTTGATGGAGTTGTTCCGGAAACCGATTACGAGCTTAGCATCCGTTTTCCCGAGAAGAAAGAGTTTATCAAGGCTCAAATGGGCTCAATTTTTATCAGCTCCATTGCACTGCTGATGCTTGTGTGTGCATCTATCGTTCTAATATACAGATTCTTAGAGCATGAGAAGAGGCTTACCCGTAACCTAATCGATTTTTTAAATAACATCACCCACGAGGTCAAAACCCCCTTAACCAACATCTCGCTTGCAAGCAATATCATATCAAAACACCCTTCAATTGAAACCGATTCAAAGTTATCATCATACGTCAAGGTAATCAGAACTGAACATCAACGCCTTAAGGAAAAAGTGGAGATGCTACTAAAGGCAACCCTTCTTGAGAGCGATATTCCTATAGAGGAGACTTTCTTTTCGGCCGATGACGAGATTTCTGGTGTTGTAAGTGTTTTCGATGTTCAGATCCATGAAAGACAAGGACAAATAAGTGTCTGTAAATCAGGTAACAACTTTTTGCTTTCAGGAAATGTTGACCTTTTCCGTATAGCAATTGGCAACCTTATCGACAATGCAATAAAGTACTGTTTTGGAAATCCTCATATTAAGATTGATTTAATCTCAAGGGGAAATCACTTGAAGATTTCAGTTGCCGACAATGGCATTGGAATTTCCCAAAAGCATCTTCCACGGGTTTTCGACAAGTATTTCAGGGTTAGAAATGGCGACACGCACAGCGTTGATGGTTTTGGGCTTGGTCTATTCTTTGTAAAAAGCACAATAACAAAGATGAAAGGACATGTAACGGTAACAAGCGAGCAGGGAGAAGGAAGCGTTTTTACATTAAAAATTCCATTAGTATGCAATTAGAACAAGGAAAAATTAGAATTCTGCTTGTTGAGGATGATGTAAACCTTGGATTTTTGCTTGTCGATTTCCTTGAATCACAGGGTTTTGATGTAAAACTATACAAGGATGGTGAGTCAGGGCTTCGTGGCTACATGTCAGGCACATTCGATTTTTGCATCCTCGATGTGATGCTTCCAAAGATTGACGGTTTCACCCTGCTTGAGATGATTAAAACCAACAACAAGGATATTCCTGTAATAATTCTATCGGCACGGTCCCTGAAGGAGGATAAGATTAAAGGCTTTCGCCTTGGCGTTGACGATTACATCACAAAGCCCTTCGATGAGGAGGAACTCCTATTCCGAATCAAGGCAATTCTAAACAGGGCAGGTCAATCCAGCTTGTCGGAAAAATCAACAAAAACTTTTGTTCTCGGAAACTATGTTTTTGAGGAGTCCAATCAGATGCTCCGAGTTGGAGACAAATGCCATCGTTTGACCACAAAAGAGAATCAAATACTTGGAATACTCTCGGGCAACATCAACAACCTGGTGAAACGTGAGGAGATTATGCTTGCCGTTTGGGGCGAGTCGGACTACTACATTGGTCGAAGCCTTGATGTATTTATATCAAAATTAAGGAATTACCTCAAAGAAGATTCAAGGATAAAGGTCTCTACTATTCCAACTGTTGGGTATATTTTAGAGGTTGGGTTGTGAAAAAAACAAAAAAAATGGATTGGGTTATTTTATCAATAGCAGGATTATTTGAAGTAGCTTTTGCATTCTGTTTGGGAAAAGCAAAAGAGTCCACCGGGCTTGAAATGTATTTATGGTATGCAGGCTTTATTTTTGCCCTTACTGTTAGTATGAGTCTTTTAATAAAAGCAACTCAAACCTTACCAATCGGGACAGCTTATGCTGTTTGGACTGGTATTGGTGCAGTTGGTACAGTTTTGGTCGGTATTTTTGTGTTTAAAGAACCAACTACCTTTCTTCGACTACTCTTTCTTACTACATTAATTAGTTCTATTGTAGGATTAAAAGCTGTCTCTAATTAAACTACACTGATATTCAGCATTTTTTACTTCCTGGACTCGCATTTCACCTCATCTACAATCTTTTTCACCTCCTCGTAAATAATTTTTCCAGCTTTCCTAGCTTCCTCAAGAAGTTTATTTATATCATCATCCATCCTGTTGTCAACATAGTAACGAACCCTAGCCCTAAGCTCCTCAACATCGCCCTTGAGATGTTCATCGTAAAGCTTTCCAATCTCACTGGCTGCTCGTAAGCCATTGTACTTAACCTTATATCCAGCAAGACGCATCTTCTCTTCAAGGGTGAGTTGGTTTCGATACTTGTTGTACCATTCGTTGCTGAAAAGTTCGAACTGCTCATTAGCCTTCTGCCATTGCTCAGATGTGAAGAATCGGTAGTCCTTCGACACATCGTCCATAAACCTCTGGTATCTTTCCAGGTAGTCCTCCTTGTTTAATGGAGTACAGGAGTTAAATAATACTGTTAATAAGGCAACTAACATGGTGCTTCTCATTTTATAATTCATTTGAAAACCAAAAAATTCTATTACTTACTGAAATGTATTTATTGCAGATTGAATTCTTTTACATGACTCGTCCCTACCAATTAGCTCAATGATATCGGCTACTCCAGGACCTTTCGATTCACCAACAAGGCTCAAACGGAGGGCATTCATCACCTTTCCCATTCCATGTCCTTTCTCGTTGATGTATGTCTTGATATCATGCTCAATTCTATCTGTTGAGAAAGGTTGAGTGTTTTCAATGACAGTAGAAATCTCACTCAGAATTTGGGGGGTATCCTCCTTCCAAAACTTTTTGACCGTTACTTCATCGTAGGCTTTTGGAGCCTCGAAGAAGAAAGAGGCTTGTTCCCAAATTTCGTGAACAAAACTCACCCTTTCCTTTACGAGCGAAACTATCTTCTGTGTTTTATCAAAATTGAATGCTACTCCTTTTTCATTCAAAACTTTTACAAAATGCTCGGTAATCTCCAAATCGCTTTTCCTAACCAGATACTGGTGGTTGAACCACTTCGCTTTTTCTGGGTCAAACCTCGCACCCGATTTGTTAACCCTTTCTAGGGAGAAAAGCGAGACTAGTTCTTCCATGCTAAAGATTTCCTGTTCGGTACCTGGATTCCATCCTAAAAGAGCCAACAGATTAACAAACGCCTCGGAGAAGTAGCCATCCTCACGATAACCTCTTGACAATTCGCCCTCAGCCGATTTCCACTGAAGCGGAAAAACGGGAAAGCCCATTTTATCACCATCGCGCTTGCTCAACTTACCGTTTCCGCTTGGCTTAAGCAGAAGTGGAAGGTGCGCAAACTTGGGCATTGACTCAGTCCAACCCAAAGCTCGATATAGTAGGACATGAAGGGGAAGCGATGGAAGCCATTCTTCACCTCTTATCACGTGGGATATTTCCATGAGGTAGTCATCGGTAACGTTGGCCAAATGGTAGGTGGGAAGCATGTCGGCACTCTTGAACAGAACCTTATCGTCGAGGGTAGAGGTATTGACTTTAATCTCACCACGAATAATGTCGTTCATTGTTACCTCTTCATTCACAGGCATCTTGAACCTAATAACCCATTGCTCACCGCCATCAATCCGTCTTTCAACCTCATCCTTTGGCAAAGCCAAGGAGGTTTTCATGCTACCCCGAATGGCGTATCCGTAAACAAAGGCTTCCCCTCTCGACTCGGCTTGGGCTCTAAGTGAATCGAGCTCTTGGGCAGTATCAAAAGCGTAGTAAGCATTTCCCGATGAAACTAGCTGCTCAGCATACTGTCGGTATAGAGCCTTTCTTTCGCTTTGTCGGTATGGAGCATGTGGACCTCCCTCATGAACCCCTTCATCTATCTTAATTCCACACCAACGAAATGCCTCATTGATATACTCTTCGGTACCAGGGACAAATCGCTGTGAATCGGTATCCTCTATCCTAAGGATAAACGTACCGTTGTGCTTTCGAGCGAAGAAATAGTTGAATAGAGCGGTTCGAACGCCCCCTATATGTAGTGGGCCTGTTGGACTTGGTGCAAAACGCACCCTAACTGGTTTGGATGACATACTATATTTTTTCAGCAAAGATAAAAATTGCTGACGAAGGATTGGCTTTTCTAAAAAAAAACAAGGGCAATAAAAAAACTACTCCCTGCTTGCAGGTGTAATATCTGTAGCAATTTTCAGTATTTTGAACACTTCTCCTTTGTTATTTCGAATTGGCGTGTAGGTTTCGTGGAACACAAAATTGCGGCCATACATTTTCACCTGTGTGGTTTGTTTCTGGATTATACCCCTCCTGAGATTTGACCAAAATTCCTCATAGTTCATTCTTTGCTGGTCAGTCATAACCATTCCGTCGGAATGGTGCCGTCCAATTGCATCCTCACGGGTTATCCCAAGTAGTTCAAGGTAAGCATCATTGATGTTTCTTATTGAACCCTTCACATCGTACTCAATTACGTATGACGAAGCGTTGATTGCTTCAATTAACCCCTCCATTTCCGATGAACGTCGTGCAGCTTCCTCCTGGGTAGCTTGGAGTTCCTCTAGGTTCTGACGTAGTTCTTCCTCCTGGGAAGTCATCATTTCCGCTTGTTCCTGCGATCTCAAGAGTAGTTCTGCAGTCCTCTCATTTATCTTAACCGTCCGAAGGGTTGAGGCTATGCTTTCAGCTATTCTCTCAGTAAATTCAAGTTCATGTTCCATAAAGGGCTTAAGAGAAGCCACTTCTATCACTCCAAGAACATCATCCTCTATTTTTAGCGGAACTATGAGTAAAGCGTCTGGAAGAACCCCGCCAAGTCCAGAGGTAACCTCAATATACTCCTGAGGAATTTCTTTTAAGTATATTGTATCTCGTTCTGCCGCACAGGAGCCAATAAGTCCTTCCCCAAGTTCAAAACTCTTTTCAATAAATCTCTTCCTATCATAAGCAAAGGCAGATACCAAATCGTATGTAACAGGGCTATTCGTTTCATTTGATACGAAAAGCCCTCCCAAGCTTGCATCAAGATACCATACAAGGTTTTTGATGACCTCATCGCCAAGTTTTGAAAGGTTGTCGTTGTTTTGACGAAGTATTTCAGCAAACTTTGTAAGCCCTTCGTTTATCCATCTTCGCTTTTCCTCTTCCACTGCTCGTTTTTTTGCTTCCTCGTCTGCCTTCTTTAGGCTTTCACGCATCTCGAGAAGCGATTTGCCCAAAATATCCTCATCGCTCAGAAGTTTCAACTCTTCGTTCAAATTTCCCTGACCAATGCTACGTGCAAATTCGGTTTTTGCAAGTAACCCATCAATTGATAAGGATAAGGCTTTCCCCATCTCGGCAATCTCATCACCAGAATCAATTGAAATGTGCATATTGCTATCTACTTTACCACGAGATAGATTGAGAAGTAGTGCTGTAATTCGCTTTATTGGGTCTGTAATGTTTTTAGCTAAAACTAGAACTACCAATATTAGCACAACAATACCTGTGATACCTACAAGGATTCCAAGGTTTTGGTTGACGTTAGCTTCTGCAAGGATAACTCTTTCGGGAACAACAATTCCTAAGGTCCAAGGCGAATTTGTCCTTCCAATTTGAACAGGGCTGAAGCTATAGTAATACCTTTCCCCATCGTTGTCGCTATATACAAAGCTGAAGCGTTCAGCCTTATTAATTCTGTTAAGAATTCTAAATTTCTCTGTAAGAATAGGATATAATTCGTCAAATTTCTTCCCAAAGAAAGTAGTGTCTGGATGAGCTATTACAGTTCCTTTGTTAGAGAGCAAGAAAGCATAACTTTCTGGGTAAGGTTTAATACCACAGATTAAGGCTTGAAACCTACCTAAAAAAAGATCAATTCCCACAAGACCAATATAACGTCCGTTAATGTACATGGGACTTGCTAGTGAAGTCATTAATCCTCCTTTTTGAAGGGTAGAGAGGTATGGCTCAACAATTGACTCTTTCCCTGCTGCTTTCAATGCCGCATAAACTGGGGGGTCTCCATCGATACTTCGTTTCTCGAACTTGTATAACAACTTACCTTGCTCTCGGTAGTAGATATGAAGCCAACGCCCGTAGGGTTTATCCCATTTTGGATCAAGGTAGGTGAACTCCCAGCTATCCCAAATGGCATCGATATGCTGATTATCGTGCATAACCTGCTTATACATACCCATTATAAGCTCCCTCCAGCTATCAAAGGGCACTTGTTTCTGCTCAAGAAATGCATTTGAAAGAGTTCGAACAATGGTCATGTCGCTGTTCAACCAACTCTCAACCATTGCGGAATAATGGTCTGTGTACGAATTGGTTAACTCAGTTAGATTGCTATATGCGTTTCGTTTTGAAGTTATGCTAAAAAACCCGATTGTAATCGCAAATAGCACTACAGCTACGCTAAGGACATAAATAATTATCTTTTTCTGAACGCTTAACTTTAATTTCATGGCCGTTATATTAAGCTATTTTAAAACGTTAAACATAGGAAAAAAAAGAATTTATTCTTTACTATCCAACCTTATTTTTGATAATAATACCTATTTCACCTAAAAGAATCTTTTGTCAAGTGAAAACTTCTGCCATTTTCGTACTTTTATCGTTTGAAAAATTACATCAAACAATTATTTCAGATGAACAGACTAGAAGAAACCATAACATCAGCATGGGAAAGGCGAAGTCTTCTTGAGGAGGATGAAACAATTCGGGCAATAAACGATACGCTGGAACTTTTAAACAAAGGCAACCTTCGTGTTGCAGAACCTTATGACAATGGATGGATTGTAAATGAGTGGGTTAAGAAAGCGGTTATTCTTTTCTTTCTTGTCAGAAAAATGGAGCGTATTGAGGTGGGGCCATTTGAATTTCACGATAAGATTCCATTAAAAAATGGGTACTTCAATCAAGGTGTTAGGGTAGTACCCCATGCAATTGCTCGCTATGGCTCTTTCATCGCCAAAGGGGCAATTCTTATGCCATCATACATCAACATTGGTGCCTATGTTGACGAAGGTACAATGGTTGACACTTGGGCTACAGTTGGCTCATGCGCTCAGGTTGGGAAGCATGTACATCTTTCAGGCGGTGTAGGAATAGGAGGAGTACTTGAACCAGTACAAGCCGCACCTGTTATTATTGAAGACGGCTGTTTCATTGGGTCTCGCTGCATTATTGTTGAGGGGGTTAGAATTGGCAAGGAAGCAGTACTAGGTGCCAATGTTGTTATAACAAGTTCAACAAAAATTATCGACGTTACAGGTTCGAAGCCAATAGAGTATAAGGGTGAAGTACTTCCAAGAAAAGTGGTTATTCCAGGATCATACACTAAATCTTTCCCAGCTGGTAGCTACCAAGTACCTTGTGCCCTGATAATTGGCGAGCGAAAAATATCAACAGATTTAAAAACAACCCTTAATGATGCCTTAAGAGAGTTTAACGTGGCTGTATAGCTATAAATTCAAGATTTTTTCTATTTTTGTTGTTGGATTTCACTTTTTTATTCTGGGGTTTGGCAATCTGGTTATAGCACTTAACATACAACGATGAGCACACCTAACAAAGAACATAGTCAGGTAGTTACCCCGGATTGTATTAGTGTTATCATAACAACCTACAATCAGCCCGATTGGCTTAGAAAAACCCTATGGGGATTTGAAAACCAAACACTCAGCGGTTTTGAAGTGGTAATTGCCGATGATGGTTCGGGCAACGAAACAAAAAACCTTGTCGATTGGTTTATCGAGAGTTCCTCCCTAAAAATTAAGCACATTTGGCATCCCGACGATGGTTTCCGAAAGTGCACCATCCTTAACAAAGCTATTATTGCCAGCTCTGGTGATTACCTTATTTTCACTGATGGCGACTGCATTCCACGGAACGATTTCGTTGAAGTACATGCAAGGTTTTCTAAGCAAAAGCATTTCCTTAGTGGAGGATACTTCAAGTTGACCCATGAGATTTCGAAATTGATTGACCAAAATGACATCATCAAGGGCAACCCCTTTTCTTCACGATGGCTTCTTTCCAATGGA
Organism: uncultured Rikenellaceae bacterium; assembly: GCA_964481075.1. GTDB lineage: Bacteria > Bacteroidota > Bacteroidia > Bacteroidales > Tenuifilaceae > MWFE01. The sequence continues at coordinate 14,703 of CAYZSD010000030.1, forward strand.
CAACCACTAATCTATAAGTTTATCAAACTCAATCGAAAGGATTCAATCAAATGGGTAATGAATCACTTCACCACAACCAAGGCGACGTGGAATGGACATAACTCAAGTGGTTGGAAAAAGGATATTATGGCTGTTAATGGTTTCAATGAAACCATGCAGTACGGGGGATTAGACCGTGAACTAGGTGAACGGCTTGTAAATTTTGGGGTTAAACCGAAGCAGATTCGATACAGCGCTGTTTGTGTTCACCTCGATCACCCCCGACCATACAAGAATAATGAAGCCCTGAACAGGAACATCCAAATTCGTAAGGTTGTAAAGCAAACCAAGGTAACCTGGACAGAACAAGGGATTTCGCAGCACGTAAGCAACTAATTTCTCCTTATATTTATGGGAAATCCTTTGGCCTCATTAATCGTATCAACCTACTCGAACCAAAAGTACCTTGAGCTAGTCTTACTTTCTGCCGCACAACAAACCAACAATCGCTTTGAGGTAATCATATCTGAGGATGCTCAACATACTCACATCAAGGAGTTTATTCAAAACCTTTCTTATCCTCTCCCCCTAAAGCACATTTCACAACCCGATGAGGGGTGGCAGAAGAACAAGGCGCTAAACAGGGCTATAGAAATTGCCAGCACCGACTACCTCGTTTTCATCGATGAGGACTGCTTGCTTCACCCTCGTTTCATGGAGTTTCATATTCGCTTTGCCAGCGATGAAAGAATTCTTGCAGGAAAAAGGATTAAGCTCGATCAACATACAACCCAGCTGGTAATTGAAAAGAAACTTTGGATAGATAATCTGAATGGCTATATCCTACAGAATTTCAGAAGAATCAAACGACAGGGGGCAAAGTTCGTTGAAGAGGGGATTTTTTTCGACCCAAAAGGGTTTCTGGGATTTATCCCTTCGCTCCGAGGCATGTACCAGCTTAAAGGATGTAACATGTCGTTCTCACGAAATGCTATTTATGCCATTAACGGGTTTGATGAAGACTATAAACAACCTGCCATTGGGGAAGATATCGACCTAACCTGGCGATTCATAAAGGCAGGCTACAAGCTGAAATCACTAAGAAACCTTGCTGTACAGTACCACCTTTATCATAAAGAGAACTGGAACAACCAGGATAGCAATATGGAGATGATGAGACGCAAGCAAGCTCAAAACCAGTATATTTGCCTTAATGGCATTAGGTAACTTTAAAAAAAATTTACAAAATAACATTATAAAAGAATGTCATTAAGAATTGGCACAATTCTTCCTCACACCAAGCTTTACGGAGGTGTGAAACGATTCCTAGAGTTAGGTAATATCTTTTTCGAAAAAGGACACCGCCCAATAATCTTTACACCCGATGGATTGAAACCCACCTGGTTCAACTATAAAGGTGATGTAGTTAATTTTGAGCACCTTCCTTTACAAAAACTTGATGCTATTTTCTTCACTGAACCCGAATTTCTCCCTCAGGCTTTATCTTCACCTGCATTTAGGAAAATTTTCTACTTCATCAACCCAAAAGAATCTCTGAGAAGTTTCAAAAAACATTGTGAAATTGAGATTTTTGCAAATTCATTTGGCTTGGTAAACATTGCAAAAAAACGTTTCGGATACGATGCGTTCCCTGCATTTGGAGGAATCAATCTAAAAAATCATAATCCAAAACCGAACAATGATAGAGACACCGACTCCCCTTTTGTGGTTATGGCCTACGGCAGATTAGCTCGTGGAGTAAAAGGTACTAAGTATGTGGTTAGAGCCTGTAAAAGACTGGTTAGAAGGGGGTACAAGGTTGAACTTCTACTGTTTGACACCCCTGTTACTGAAAAAATGCTCAAAAGGAACAGCGAGTTTAAGACTAGCATTCCCTACACCTTTATCCAGAATCACCCCGTTGATAAGAATCAGGATCTTTACCATAAAGCAGATGTGTTTGTTGCTGCCGAAGGCAAAGCAGGATGGAGCAACACTGCCGCCGAAGCAATGGCTTGCGGAATTCCGGTGATAGGCACCACTGCCGGAACAGGAAACTTCCTCTTTCACAATGAAACGGGCTTAGTCGTTTCGCAGAACTCCCGACAGATTGCAAATGCCATTGAGCAACTAATTAACAACGAGTCGCTCCGTGAGCAGCTTGCTCATAATGGTCGAAAAAAGATTGAGGAGTTCGACTGGGAGATTTTAGCCGATACTATTATACAGAATTTAAACCGAAAAAAACTAGAAACCATTCCAAACCCTTAATTTAATGGATTTTACTGAATTTAAATGGAAGTATTTGCTTTCAATGGTAATTTCAAAGATGCTCCCCCAAAAGCCTCCACCTAATCGGGTAATTTTTATTACAGAAGAGGGTACAAAAGGGTGGATTCTTGATGCGAAGGCAAAACGGTTGAGTGCAAATTTTCATGGAGATAGCGATGTTTTGTATTCTGAAACATTCAAGAAAATCCCAGATGCAAAGGGTTACTTCTTCCTTCATTTCAAGTATTTTCTAAAAGCAATAAGATATAATCCACGAATTCTGCACAGGAAATGTGTTGTGATGTTTACCCATCCTAACTGGAACAAACATTACACCATAAAGCATGTGATTTACATCCTGAACAAGGCTAATTTTGTTGTTTGCCTAAACTCAGCCATTAAAGATGAGCTAATCAGTTTTGGTTTAGAAAGTGATAAAATTAAGGTCTTCCACATGGCCTCAAATACACAGTTTTTCAGTCCAAAAATCCGCGATGGTAAAGGTGCTGTTGGTTTCTGTATGGCATACTACCCAAGGAAGAACCCCGACCTCATGCTTGAAATCGTAAAGGGAATGCCCCATAGAAACTTCATCCTTGTTGGCCGTCATTGGGAACAATATCCTTCATTTCAGGAACTTATCTCTTTGCCAAATTTCACCTACTACGATAATATCCCCTACGAAGAGTACCCAGCCCTTTACCATAAAATGGATGTTTTCGTTTCCACATCCCATAACGAGGGGGGACCGGTACCCATTCTTGAAGCAATGCTTTCAAATGTTGTACCTGTTGCCAGCAGAACAGGCTTTTGCCCCGACCTGATTGAGAATGGTGTAAACGGTTTTCTTTTCAACTCAAACACAGGCGCTTACGAAGTAATTCAGCTAATTGAAAAAGCTTTTGCACTTCAAATTAATGTTCGTGAAAAGGCTGAACCACACTCTTGGGAGAGGTACGGAAAACTTGTAAGTGAGCTTTTTATGTAGCAATCATCGAACCAGCTAAATAGTAATTAAACGGTTAATAGAATGACTCACAGCAGTTCCTATCTTGCTTCGTTTGTTGAATCGCTCAACAAAAAAAACGAAAAAGTTAAATTGCATCTTGGCTGTGGTGGAATAAGGTGGAAGGACTACATCAATATCGACCTCTATCCACAAAGCGAATCCCCCGATTCATCGCGTTCGGGTTGCGTGGCCGATTTTTTTGCAGATATACGAAAGCTAGATCTGCCTAACGAGTCTGTGGATTATATCTTTTCAAGCCATGTGCTAGAACACTTTACCCGTTGGGAAGCCTTAGAAATGCTCCAAAACTGGTATAACCTTCTAAAAAATGGCGGTGAACTTGTGGTTGAGATGCCCGATTTCTGGCGCTGTGTTATGTGGCTTTTTCATCCCAAGAAAAGGAAAAGAATTCTTGCTCAGAACCAATTCTACGGAAATCAATGGGATAAATTGGATTATGAAACCCATCGCTATGTATGGAAGAGCAATGAATTTAAAAATGAACTACTTAGCATAGGTTTTCGTAAGGTGATGATTTCTCACAAAACTGAAACCCATCGCCCAGGGCGAGATATGCGTGTGGTGGCAAAAAAGTAAGCATTTTACTGGATCTTTTCAAACCCTGTTACATAACTCATGCGAAAACCCTCCCTAAACAACTTTAAATAAGAGTAATGCAGCATGAAAAATGTTTATGCATTATCTTCCAGCGTTCCACATATTGTCCCCTCATCGGTGCTGCATCTCCATTGCCTAACAGGAACGCTCCAATCGCCATACTTGGCAGTAAGGTACTCCTTGTAGCTGTTGGGAGCAGCAAAGTCTTTGCCCAAAAAACTGACTGGGTCGTACGACTGGTAATGTATATTGCTCACTTTCATCACCTTGCCATTTGCTTGCCAGTATGTAAAATCACTATCCTTCGATTTTACAAAAACATCGAGTGTGATGAAGTACCTTTCAACAAAAGGGAACAATAACCTTAGCAAGTAAAAAAGCAAGGGTTTTACTTTTATCAAAGAGAAATCGCCTTTGTTGATTGGCCCGAAACTCTTAGCACTATACCTTGCCGATAGCTTCAACCCCTTAAATGCAAACTTATACTTTAAATCGTATAACTGCTTTGCATGCTCAATCGGAATTGAAATATCCAAATCATTGTCCCAGGGTAGAAAAGCGTTATCCCTCACGATGCCAAGAAGAGTCCCACCTTCCAGATGGTAAGGTATTGAATTTTTCTCCAAAGTATCTACTACAGTGAAAAGCAATTTTCTTGCCCTTTTTACATTTCTGTGAGTTAATTGTGGCTTCATGGGTAAGTGCATTAGAATGAGTTATCAAAATTAACAGGTTGAATTGTTTTAACAAAATCCAATAACTTGTATTTCTAACATAATATTATGCACATTTTTTTGTTATTAGTTTTTAATTTTGGCCTTTTATTTTTTTAACCTTTTTCTATGCCAAAAATATCAGGTGTTATCATCGCTTTTAATGAAGAGAAGAACATCGAACGATGCATCAATTCTCTCAGGAAGGTATGCGATGAGATTATTGTTGTCGATTCCTATTCCACCGATCGAACAGAGGAAATATGTAGAAGCTTAAACGTTCGGTTCTTCCAAAATCCTTTCGGAGGATACCGAGAGCAGAAGAACTACGCACTGCAATTTGCATCGTTCGACTATGTCCTTTCTTTAGATGCCGACGAAGCACTTTCTGTTGAACTAGAAGAGTCGATACTCAAAGTTAAGGATAATCTTAAGTTTGATGGATACTACGTGAAGCGACTTAACAATTACTGTGGGCAATGGATTTACCATTCAAACTGGTATCCCGACTGGAAACTTAGGCTATTTAAAAAGGACAAGGGTCATTGGGGAGGAATAAACCCGCACGATAGGTTTGAACTCACAAAGAAATCGACATCAAGCCACCTCCAAGGTGATCTTTTGCACTGGGTATTAAGCACGTATGAAGAACATATTGCCAAAACAAACAACTTTAGTACTATTGCAGCAAGGGAATATTATAAGCTTGGGAAAAAAAGCAGCTACCTAAAGATAATATTGAACCCTTCTTGGCGTTTTGTTAAGGCTTACTTCCTCAAACTAGGTTTCCTAGACGGTTTTAACGGCTTTGTAATATGCTCATTATCAGCGCACACTAGTTTCTTGAAGTATATGAAACTAAAGCGACTAATTATTGAAAGCAAAAAAAAGATAGACAAAACAAGTAACCAAAATAATATTCGTATTGCATCATAATTTAACCCAAACATGAGAATAGTTATACTTGCCGCAGGCATTGGCTCTCGCCTTGGTAACCCTCTTCCAAAACCCCTCACTCCACTAAAAAGTGGAAAGACAATTTTAGAACAGCAGATTGAAAACCTCAGTCAATTTTTTAATCCAGATATCATAAACATTGTTGTGGGATTCAAGAAAGACCTCGTAATGGAGGCCTTTCCCGACATGAATTTCATATACAACCAGCACTTCGATAATACCAACACCTCTAAAAGCCTTCTGAAAGCTATTAAAAAATGCAACAATGAATCGGTGTTGTGGCTCAATGGTGACGTTGTTTTCGATCCAGGAATTCTGAAGATAATTCTCCCTTTCATCGAAAGCGACCAATCATTTGTTTGCGTTAATAAATCGGATGTTGGGGAGGAAGAAGTAAAATACAACCTCGATGAACAAGGCTACATCGGCCAACTTTCCAAATCTGTGCCTAATGCAATTGGGGAAGCTCTTGGTATCAACTTTATTTCTAGCAAAGATATTGAGCCTTTCATTCAAAGGCTTATAGAATGCGATGAAAACGACTATTTTGAAAAAGGGATTGAGTTTGCCATACAGAAGGATTCAATTAAAGTTCTACCTATTGATATTTCCGATTACCGATGCATAGAAATTGATTTTATTGAAGATCTTGATAAAGCGAACATAATCTTCTAAATCCATACCATGAGGGCAACCCTTTTTTGCGCTCAGCCATACGCTTTCGGCATTTTAAAACCTTTACACGATGAACTTCAAAGTAAAGGTCATGATGTGGTTTGGTATCTACCCAACAAACACCTCAATGTTTTCCCCTATACCAATGAAGTTGCCCATTATACTACTATTGAAGAGATTCATTCCTTTAACAGCGATGCCATTTTTGTGCCAGGCAACGAGGTCCCTCACTACCTAAGAGGTGTTAAGGTTCAAATTTTTCATGGTTTGGCTGGCGAGAAAAAGGGGCATTTCAGAATTAGAAACTATTTCGACCTATACCTAACCCAAGGACCATACTTCACTCGGCGATTCAATGAACTTGCAAAAAAATACAAGGACTTTGAGGTTGCCGAAACCGGTTGGTGTAAACTCGACACATTATTTTTGACAAAAGAATTATTCCTGAACGAAAAAAATCAATTTCTTGAAGATTGCGATAAGCAAAAAATTGTTCTTTATGCTCCTACGTTCTCTCCCTCCTTAACATCAGCAAAAGCATTGTCGCGAAGCATTAGCAATCTTGCTAAGAAACACAGCATTCACCTTATGGTAAAGTTTCACGACCTGATGGACAAGGGCATTGTTTCTGAATATGAGAGCATTGCCAACAATATCGACAATATCGAGGTGGTAAGTAATCCTAACATACTCAAGTACCTTGTCATGGCCGATGTTATGATAAGCGACACCTCATCAGCCGTTTACGAATTTTCGTTTCTAAATAAACCTGTTATAACCCTTAACTCTAGCTCACCAAATATTGCCTGGCTGAACATTAACAATCCAAATCAACTTGATGATGCTTTCATCGATGCAATAAGCCACGACTCAATGGCTACAAAGCGACAAAATCTTATTTCTCAGTACCACCCATACAACGATGGAAAATCTTCTTCAAGAATGATACAATCCGTTGAGGATTACATAAGTAGAAACGGTGTTCCCGAAAAACGAAGATTGAACCTATACCGTCGCTATAAAATTCGAAAATTTTTTGGACCAAAACCAGGAGTTTGATTCTGCTTGACAATTAATCCCATACAACCAGCCTTTCTCGAGCCTTCATTACCCCCTCTTCAAAAAGGGTAACAATGTAAACCCCTTTTGTTAAGCCATTTATCTCTAATTCGTTTGTTTTTGTAATCACCCTTTTGATATAGATTCCTTGAATAGAGAAAATCCTTAGCTCATAATTCCTCCTTTGAGGTAAAATAACTCTGATTAAAGAATTAGCCCTAGCAGGGTTAGGAATGATTGATAAAGGAATTTGGAAAAAGGGTTTACATTGGGTAGGATTTATTTGGAAAAGTTCAATTGTGCTAAAAACGAAAGGAGTATTCTGGCATGCCTGGGTTCCATCGTTGAGGTGAACAGCAAGTTTAAGTGTATGATTATCGGGAATGTACTGCATGAACTGAATATTACCAGGTCCACCGAATGCACAAGTGCTCGAATGGTTTAGCATTAAATTCCAGCTGTCTAGTGAACCAATACGTTCGCCGTCATCAATGTTTGCTCTGATAGAGTCGTACCTCATGCAAAAATGCATAGCGTTATTCCTTGATATTGAAAAGTTTGCCGCATAAAGGTTATCTCCTGGAATGCTATCGGGGTATGTGTTGTACCTTATGCTTGAGTAGGGAACTGATGGCGCAACCTCGGCAACCATTGCAATCAGCGAGTCGCTCCCTGCTGCCGAAGAGGCCAAACTAGCAACAATGTAGCTATCGGCATAACCATTTGTATTTCCCTGAACTACACTAACTGCATCGGCAACATCATTCTTCCCATCGCCATTTACATCCCTCTTCTCAATGCTCCTTCGGAGCGAGAACCAGATTGGCTCATAGGCTTTATATAGGCTGCCATTCGAATAATCGTCGGCAAGCATGTGCTGCATAACCGATAGACCGCTTTCATTAACACCTGACAGCACGGACATCTGCCCAGCAAAACCAACCAACAACCACGGCTGCTCATCCTCCTCTTGGGGAACATGCACAACCATTACCTGGTTACGAATAATTGCAGGATAAACATTCCAATCCATGTGCCTTGATATTACCGATTTACCAGTTATATCGGTTCCCTCGGTTGCTCTACCCCAACTCATTAGGCTGGAGCATCCGTTTGCAAGGTTCAGGTTAACTGAACTGAGGTTCGCGATATCGAGAAACGAGTTTGAAACAAGAATATCGCTGTAGTCGATGTTGAGCGAAAACCCTGCATCAACAATTCCATTCACCATAGCTGTCGCTTCAACAACGTATTCGTTTTGGATAGTATAATGTGCCGGATCCTTAATAAGGGTTCGGGCAAAAGGGAGAAGGGAGCCAAAGGATGGTACAATAAAATTTTGATACATATCAACAATTTGCTCAGCAAGTAGATATCCAACCGCATAGCCTCTTTCCTCATGCGTTCCCCATACTTTAACAACAGTTAGATTGTTTTCGTTTAAAAAGATTTCTCCATTAACAACCTGTGCTTCAATTAGGTTAGTTAAAGAAATCGTAAACAACAGTATTAGGATAACCTTTCTCATTTCAATATTTATTTAGCTATAAAAATAAACTATTTCTTTCTTGCACAAATCAATACAAATAGAAAATTGTGTTCAATATTCCTTTCTCTTCAATATCTATGAAGTCAAAGTAACTTTTTGCTTTTTTCGATTACATTTTCAATTGTTACTACTAACTTTGCAACCCACCTCAAAAATGGAAGAACAATGAGTTTACAATGCGGAATAATTGGAGTAGCTAACGTTGGTAAGTCAACCATTTTCAACTGTATGTCGTCAACCAAAGCCGAGGCAAGCGGCTTTTCCTTTGGTAACAAGACAAACCTAAGTATAATCAATGTGCCCGATCAACGGTTGAAAGAACTAAACCGTTTCCAGGTAACCGAGCGAATTGTAAATGCAACTGTTGAAATAGTTGATATTCCTGGGTTGACAAAGAGCACAGGCCGCACCGACAAGGGTGCGAATCAGTTTCTTTCCGATATTCGCAATTGCGATGCTCTTATCCACGTGCTTCGTTGCTTCGATGACCCAAATCTTCCACACATTGAGGGATCGGTGAACCCCATTAGGGATATCGAAACAGTGAACCTTGAACTTCAAATTAAGGATTTAGAGTCTATTGAGAAAAAAATTGTCCGCCTCGAAAAACTTGTAAAAGTGGGCGACAAGGATGCAAAACATGGTTTGGAAGTTCTCAACATCTATAAAGAACACCTTGAGTCGTTCAAGAATGCTTCTACAGCTCCTGTAAACCCAGAGGACACAAAGTATATCGCCGATTTATTTCTACTTTCCACAAAACCAATTATTTACGTATGCAACGTCGATGAGCCATCGGCAGTAAATGGTAATGCATACGTGGAAAGGGTTAATGAGTTTTTAAAGGGCGAAGAAACAGAAATACTTATTATTGCTGGAAAATTAGAGGCCGAAATCGCTGAGTTAGAAGATGAAACCGATCGTTTAGAGTTCCTCAAAGAAGTAGGGCTTCAGGAACCCGGTGTAAATAAACTTATTCGTGCTGCCTATTCACTGCTAAATCTGGAAACCTTCTTCACCGTTGGGCCCAAAGAAATCAGGGCGTGGACCATAAAGAAAGGGATGACAGCTCCACAAGCCGCAGGTGTAATACATAGTGATCTTGAAAGAGGGTTTATAAGAGCCGAGGTTATGAAATACAATGATTTTACTTCACTTGGTTCGGAGCATGCTTGCAAGGAAAAAGGGAAGCTTTTTGTTGAAGGGAAGAACTATATTGTGTGCGATGGAGATATACTTCACATTCGATTCAACGTTTAACTTCCAATTTTTTAAATCGTTTGTGATTCTTTTGGCTTAATTTTTGCTTGCTTCTATTCGGAAAGCTATCATTTTGTGCTTGCTTTAAACACTTTCTTCTTATGAAGCCTATTATTACTTTCATTAAGCTATTTACTCTTCGAGTGTCGGTATTTGCCTTTTAGGCATTCTGCAACAAGGCTTCAATCAACCAAACCATCTTATTATTAACAACTTAAATTACGGAGGATTTGCTATGAAATCAATTAGCGTATTTGCAACTGTGGAAATTTTTCACAACCTATTAAATCTTGTTGTCCCAATTTATCTAAATCACCATTACAAACATCGAAAACGAAAACGACATGAATTACTATAAAATCCCCCCCTATCTGGCGAAAGCCAAAAAATTTCTCTCAGAAATTCGAGAGGCAATAACTGGCTCCGAAAACGACTACACCTCACTTAGTCTTCGCAAAGCATTGATCCTACTTTCTATTCCTATGGTTCTAGAAATGCTAATGGAGTCAGTTTTCATTATCTTCGACATTTACTTCGTTTCAAAGCTTGGTCCCGAAGCAGTTTCAATTGTTGGGCTCACCGAGTCGCTGCTAACCATTGTTTATGCCTTTGGTATAGGCTTTTCCATCTCTATTACAGCAATTGTATCGAGAAGAATTGGCGAGAAAAATCCCCAAAAAGCGAGCCTTGCCGCTCTTCAAGCATTGATTGTTGTCATAACAATTTCGCTTTCAATAACTCTGGTAGGATTGTTATTCAGCAAAGACCTGCTACTTTTAATGGGAGCCAATGAAGAAACAGCTATTCAATACGGTGGCTACACAAAGTGGATGTTGGTTGGAAATGCATCGATAATGTTGCTTTTTGTACTCAACGGCATTTTTAGGGGTGCAGGCGATGCAGCAATAGCAATGAGGGTGCTTTGGCTTGCTAATATTATTAATATCATACTCGATCCCCTGCTTATTTTTGGTATTGGTCCGTTTCCAAAACTTGGAATTGAGGGAGCGGCAATTGCTACAAACATTGGTCGCGGTTTAGGAGTTGTGTATCAACTTTACATCCTAATTTTTAGCAGTAAAAGCAGACTTAAGTTTTCAATTAACGATATAGTTCCCGATTTGGAGTATATTGGCTCCTTCCTTAAGCTTTCGTATTCTGGAATTCTTCAGCTACTCATAGCGACCTCGAGTTGGGTTGGGTTGGTTAGAATAATATCAACATTTGGCAGCATCTCGGTTGCTGGTTATACCGTTGGCATTAGAATTATGATATTTGCCATGCTTCCTGCAGCAGGAATTAGCAATGCAGCAGCCACTCTTGTAGGGCAGAATCTTGGTGCAAACAATCCGAAGCAAGCTGAACGGTCTGTTTGGGTTTCAGGCATTGTTAATGCAATATTCATGGGGTTTGCAGGTCTTTTATTAGTTCTATTCCCCGAGGCAATTATTAACTTTCTAACATCCGACCCTCAAGTTGTTGAAAAAGGGGCCGAGTGCATGCGTATTCTAAGCATTGGTTTCGTTGCTTACGGGTTCGGCATGGTAGTTGTTCACTCGCTTAATGGGTCGGGTGACACTTTCTCGCCAATGATTATCAACCTCTTCTGCTTTTGGGTGTTAGAAATACCTTTAGCGTATATTCTCGCTATTAGCTTAGGTTTGAATGAAAAAGGTGTTTACTATGCTATTGTAATTGCTGAAACAGCCATGACAGTTACAGCCATATTAATCTTTAAAAGAGGGCGTTGGAAATTACAGAAAGTTTAGCTTTAGAATTATGAATAGGTTTTCTACCTTTACCATTCATTAAAACCACAATTATGGCGACTGTAATTATTGCCTTTCTAATGTTTATTTCCTCTTCTGCCTTTTCAAGCGAGGGATGGCAAATAACCACTCGGTACTATAACAAGTACGAGAATCCAGAACTTGGGCGGGTAGAAGAGGTTGTTCTGGCATCGGGATACATGAAAATGATTACCAATAATTTAACAACAGTTTTTGATATTAATAACGGAAAAATCATTTACATCAACCCAACCAATCAGCTTTATTGGAGTGGTTCACCCGATAGATTTAACATCGAAATACGCAGTGAGCTTGAGGCTATGATTGAAAAACGGTTATATGGCGTTGAGCGGGAAAGCCAGGATGCAATGCGTGAAATGTACACCGAGATGCTTAACGCATCCTTTCCGCAAAAAAGCAACGAACCAGCAAGAACAAGGAAATTTGCCATAAAGAAGGATAAAGAAAACGAAAAAATCTTCGATTTTAATGCAACCTCCTATAAGATTTCAGAGGAAGGTATGCACTTCGAAACAATATGGATTTCAAACAGTTTACCTGTGTATCAGGTATTCGATTTCGTTAGTCTAAGTCATTTTTTAGGTCAGCTTGCCCCAGGTGCTTATGCAGAAAGTTTCGAGAGCTCAACCGAGTATTTCAACCTTGTTGAAAAGGGTTATCCAGTAAAAGTTGAAATGTATCGATCCGATGGAACAATCCAAATTTCAGAAGTTATTAGGGCAAAAAAGATAAATGTTTCACCTGTTGATTTTCAAGTTCCAAAGGGTTTTTCTCAAGCCACTCTAACCGATGTAGGGGTTTGGGATGGATTTCAATAGCAATTGCAAAAACTTTTTATATTTTTGCATGGAAATTTGGCCCCGTAGTTCAGCTGAATAGAACGTCAGATTCCGGTTCTGAAAGTCGGGGGTTTGAATCCCTCCGGGGTCAC